>NZ_JBTBFV010000051.1:0-39331 GCF_054786995.1 Mycobacterium sp. ZZG | reverse complement strand
GGTACAGCGCGACCGCATCCCGCTTGAACTCGTCCGGGTAATTTTTCCTTGCCATCGGTGTCGATCATCTCGCTTCCCCCGCCAATCTTGCGGGATTCAGCGTGTCCAACACCTGGGGTCAGGGCCCGTCAGACTGGCGGTCGAGTTTATTGGATCTGGCCTTACAAAGCCTCATCAGATGGCAGCTCGATCCTAGGCGCGACACGTTGCCGCCACACATCTGCGTCCAGAATGCGCGCGCCCGTGGACCCGGCGACTTCGGGCTGCTATTGAGAGTCGCCGGCGGCATAGGTTGTAGCCCAGTCGCGCACGCTGCGGGCGTACGGATCGGACTGGTTGTAAGCCCACAGCGCTGTCATCCACCCCTTTGGGGTCGCCAGGTCGCCGCCGCGATTGCACAGGTAGCCGGCAGCCGACAGCGCAGCGTCGTCGACATTGTCGGGACTGACAATGCCGTCATTGTTAGCGTCGACCCCATAGAGCCGCCAGGTCTCCGGAATGAACTGCATCGGGCCCATGGCCTGGGCGAATCCGGGCTCACCGCCGGGCGAGCCGCCGCCGCTGTCGGCGATGCGCATATTGCCGTTCGAGCCATCAAGGCGCACACCACGAATCGGCGGAGTGACATCCCCGTTCGGGGCGATGGTAGCGCCGCGAAAGGTGCCGTTGCGGCTCTCGACCATGCCGATCCCCGCCAGCGTCGTCCAGGCCAGCTGGCAATCGGGGTTCTCGACGTGGGCGACTCTGGCCGCATAGGCATATGCCTCCAGCGCGGTGGCCGGTATGTTCAGCGCCGGAGCCCGTTGTGCAGCCCAAACGCGCAACTGGTCGGCGGGTCGGCCGCGGGCAGGATAGTCAATGTAAGGCACCGGGGCTCCCGCCGGCGGCGGAACGCCTTCGGGTATCGAGATGCCGGTCTGGCACGAACAGCTAGACGTCATCATCACCGCGGTCGCACCCACAACGGCGACAGCCCGCACACGCACCAGCGACACTGGACTCCCTCAAGCCAATCAGGTCGAAGCCATTGTGCCACAGGGCTTGAAGCCTCGGGTTCACCTTGGCGCGATGCCGCTTATTCGCGCGAGTCGACGACATGCGCAGCAGCGGTCGCGCTGGCCCGATCGACCCGGGCGACTTAGCGGCGGGTGATCACTACCATTGCAAGGCCTTCCCGCAGGCCTCTGAGCCGACGCGGTCTTTCGAGCTCGATATCCGCATCGAGCGCCAATGTTGTTGAGCGACAACGGTTACGTGGGCTATAACTCGGCCGCTTGATGCGTATTGAGGGCGACCTCGACCCGTCTAGGCAGCGTAACGGTGGAAACATCGCCGGTGCCCTCCATCACTGCCGGCGGTGATGGTGCCGTGGGTTTTCACCGTGGCGTTTGATTACCAGCCCTGGGCCGGGGGCCCGAGGCCCACGCTGCCGGTGGTTGGTCTGGGCGAGGGTCCCAGGAGGGTGTAGCAGGTGAACTTAGTGCAGCCAGCCGAGTCGGTCCGCGACCAGCGCATAGCCGACGTAGGCCACCGTGTTGATCGCCCCGTGGGCGATGATCAGTGGCCACAGCCGGCCGGTGCGCCGCCACGCGTAGCCGAATATGAGACCCATCACGATGTTGCCCAGCCCGGCGCTGAACCCTTGGTACAGGTGATAGGTGCCGCGTAGAAGGCTTGACAGCACCAGCGCGGTGGCCGGGCGGACCCGCAGTTGGTGCAGCCGGGTGAGCAGAAAACCCACCACGATGATCTCCTCGGCCCAGGCGTTGGCGAACGACACCAAAATGAGGACGGGGATGCGCCACCACGTGTCGTTCAGTTCCGAGGGCACTATCGATGCGCTGAGGCCCAATGCGCGGGCGGTAGCGTAGAGAGCCAGGCCGGGCAGCCCGATAAGGGCCGCGAGCCCGATGCCACCGACCAGGTCGGGCCGGTACCGTGGTCGGCCCAACCCGATTGCTGCCGGGCCGATACCACTGCGCCACAAAAGGTATATCGCGAGAAAGCCCCAGGCAACCAATTGGAACACCGTCGCCAGATTGAGGCCGAGATCGATGAGGTCGAACGTGGAGCGGCGCGGGTTGAGCGCTACGGTCTGCCCCGCCAGGCCGAGCAGCACCGCCTCGATCAGATTAAGGATCGAGGTATAGGCGCTTAGAGCGAACGTCACCATCAACACCACGGCAATCTCGATCCGCAGCGGTCGCCGCTGGTCGTCCGTTGGGGCGTCGGGGGCATTCACTGAAGCCACGGTAGCCTGCCGGGTACACCTGCTTCGCGTATAACCTGACGAAGAAGGGGAGCCGTCAGCGCCCGGATCGCCTGGGGCTCCTCACTTCTGGAGTGCGATACTCGTGTCAGGACTTCAGTGTCGCGGCGTCAGGCTTGTGCCGACGGTTCATAGGCCCGTTGGCTTCTCCTGGGCTCGCTGTTGTTTATGCGCCCACCGCCCCAAGTGATTCCGGCGATCATCGCCAGCGTGCAGGCCAGGACGATTAGACAACCGATCAGCCAGAGCGACTGCGGGATGTCGGGGCTGCGCTCGCGTTGGAGGATGGTGATCTCAGCGACGAATGGGCGGGTGAACTGCGCCTCGGCGGGGATTTCTTCGGCGCCGATTCCGGGGTCGCCCGCCAAATAGATGGGTACGGCGGTGAAGGTTTTGCCGTCGTGCACACGCAACAGGGTCTTCCACTCGCCGGCTACGGGGATCGGCTTGGTGGAGACGTAGTGGCCTGCGCCAATTTTGGCGAGATTATCGACGATCTGCCCGCGGTCGTTGGCCAGCTTGCCCTGCCACGCCATTAGTGCCACCCAGTTGGGATTTTCGCTGAGAAAGTCCGGCGGGTTGATGCGGACGTCGGCTGTCACCTGACGCTGCCCGTTGAGTGGCGGCGCCTCAGTCAGGGTGACGGTGGCGGTCACGTCTTGCGGCACGTTGTAGCGCAGGCCGTTGGCGGCGGCGCCACCGAGGGCCAGTACCGTCAGCGCGACTAGGCCTATGCTGATGGCGCGCCGCGGAAGCCGCTGGCCGGTGAGCACCATGCCCGCCATGCCGCCGCACGCGCCAGTGAGGACCGCCACCGGCACGGCCATTGCCAACGCTTCGGGCCAGATGCTCGACGGCCACGGATAGTGGTACACGGCGTTGATCCACAGCGATTCCAGCCACAGGCCGATGGTGGCGACGCCGAAACCGCTGAGGGCGCCGAACACGATGGGTCGTTTGAGCAAGGGTGTGAGCGCGATGACTTCGACGACCACGGCGGCGCCAAGGTAGAGGGTGAACCAGTTGATGGGCGCGCCGAGGACCGGGCCCACCAGCAGCGCCACGGCGCCCCGCAGTCCGATCGCGATGACCGCGGCGATGAGCGCGGCGCCGCGGCCCATGAAGACGCGCGCCGCCACCAGCGCCAGGCCGGCGGCGGCGGCGATCAGCATGGGCTGGAACACTTGGCGGAACTGCGGGACGCCGAAGTCGAATTCGATTTGGTAGACAGAGGCGCCGACGAGGACGCCGGCGAAGGCGAGGTATTGGACGAACCTAAGGCCAATCCCGTCGGGGGGAGCGTCTTCGGCACTGGCGTTGGCGTGGCGGCCCTCGTACTCGAGGAACAATGCGGCGATCGTGGAGAAGCCGGCGCCGCCGATCATCATCAGGTGTGTGGGCCCCCATAGCGTGACGTCCTGGCCGAAGATTCGGTGCCAGATGTCGTCGAGGGGGAAGCCCATCAGCGCATAGAGGCCGCAGCCGGCCATCACGATGCCGCCGACGGGTGCGTACCAATGGTCGGTGATGCGCACGGCCGCCGGCCCAGGCCGATCGTGGGGCAGCACCATCGCGGTGCAGCCCGCGACGAAGATGCCGAACAGCCCGATGAGGATGAAGTAGTGCGCAGGGTTGGCGAGCGCGCCGTTATCTCGACCGTTGCCGATGTGCAGGCTGACGTCCCAGATGAAGCCGAACAGCGCACACAGGATAGAGGCGATAAATAGCGCAATCGGCAGGGCGACCCACGGCGGGCGTTTAAAACGCCTGCCGGACCAGTGGCCCAATTCCGCTAGCCAGGCAATCTTGTGGCTTCGATGCTGGTAGCCGACCCACAGCAGCGCCGCGGCGACCACCGCGCCGGCTGAGGACAGGATGAGGATCTCGTGGAGGGCCGTCCCGCCGCCTTGGCTTGCCTGAGCCAGCGTGGACAGTTTCGAGGCTGTGGTGACATCCGTCATTGTCATCTCCCCCGGGTGTGCGCCAGTCGTGACCTATCGCCGAGTGATGTTGCCAGAGTGGCCGACTCGGTACCAGGGGTACCGGAAACTTTCGATCCCCAGTACCACAATCTCTCGCAAACGGTCGGCTTCGTTGACAGCTGTGGCCGGGATTATGGCTCTCTCGGCAGTACTAGGGCCGACGCGCCTGCGAGGCGGATATGGAAAGGGCTGTAGCGGCCTTGCAATTTGCGCGCTCGTCGAGCGGAACCCATTGGCCGATCCGCAGTTGGCGCCCCGCGGCTGCGCTCGCGCGCTTTACGAGGTCAATCTCTTCGATCGGTAGGAGGTGATGTGTCATGCCCTCCAGAGCGCCCGGGTTCAGATCGGGGGTGTTCTGCTGCGTTCTTCCGGCGGTGTCGCCTACTTTGCCAGAACGCGATCACTCCGCCAAGCGCCAGACCGGCGCCGGCTGCTGTGAGTACAGACGCCTTGGTGTCCGAACCTGCGGTCGCCGCGGGCGCCGGAGGAGACGGCTCAGCGGTGCTGGGTGCTGCACGGGCTGGCGCGGTTGTGGGTGACGGCTGTTCTGGGACGCCGGCGATGGTGAAGGTGTACGAGCCGGAGACGGGGTGGCCATCTGCTGAGACCACGCGGTAGCTGACGGTGAACAGGCCGTTTGTGAGTCGGTCGGGCCCGACGGCGACCGTGAGGCGCGGCCCTTCGACGTTTGCCGAGCCCGATACCCAGTTGCGACCATCGGCGCTGGTGACGGCGACGTCCGCGAACGCTGGATTGATTTCCTCGGAAAAGATCAGCACGACGGCGGTCAATGGGGAAGCTACGCTCGCGTCCTTGGCCGGGTCAGAACCCACGAGTGAGGTGTGCGCGGCAGCGACTCCGACTCCGCACAGCCAGAAGCCCAGCGCCACCATTGTGGTCATGACGGCGCGCGTGGCCAGGTTCACGGTCCTCCTTGGGCTCGCGTCCGTCGTGCCAACACGCGGTCCGCGCACATGAGTGTATGTTCCCGTCTGACAACGCCAACGTCAGTTCACGCATGCCTCACGCTGGATAACAAGTGCTTCTACGACAACACCAAACGCCGCGATGTCGTCAAAGTTGTAAACACGGTGGGACCCACCGTGTCCGGTACCGACGGGCTCGGCGACTGGAACATTCCCGGGAACCGCGGGAGCGGGCAACGCTGTGGTAGCTGGCTAGTAGCGGCGCACGTTGTAGATCGGCGCCGAGGAGATCGGCGCCACCTTCACCGGAGTGCCGTACGTCGAGGCGTGCACCATGTTCCCATCGCCGATGTAGATGCCCGCGTGTGAGGCGTCCGAGTAGAAGGTGACTATGTCGCCGGGCTGTACCTCGGTCGTCGCCACGGGTTGTCCGCCCGCCGCGAGCGCCTGACTCGACCGCGGGAGCGACTTACCATTCTGCAGAAACGCCCACTTGATCAGCCCCGAGCAGTCGAAGGCATCTGGTCCTGTCGCACCCCACGAATAGGGCGCACCCACACGGGTCAACGCCGCCTGCACGACCCCGGTCCCCTCGGGTGAGCTGGACGGACCCGGCCCCACCGGTGGTATCGCCTCGGGCATCGCCATGATGGCCGGGTTGGCCGCTGGCGGGACCGGCGGCGCGGGCGGCATCGGCCCAGGGTCCGCGAGCGCTGCACGTTGATCGGGGGTCAGTGCGCGGTATAGCGCCTCTACTTCGGCGATCTGTGTTCGCAGCCGGCTCTGCTTCGACTGCAGGTCCGCGCGGACGGCCGACGCCTGCTCCGCGGCAGTACGAGCTGCCAGCGCTGATGACTGCGCCGCGAGCGCGGCTTCGTCGGCACGGGTTGATGCGGCGCGAAAGGCGCTGATGCGGTTCGACATGTGAGTGGCCATCACCCTGCTCGAGGAGAGTTCGTCGAGCAGGCGTTGGGGGGACTCCGCGGTCAGCGCCGCGCTGATCGTGCTGGTCGAACCACCCATGTACGCCGCGGCCGCCACCTGATTCACGGCGGCCTGATACTCACCGAGGTCGGCTCGCGCCGCGGTCATCGCTTCGAGTTCGGTGCGTTGACGATCCTCAGCCCTGCGCTGCGCCCCGAGTTTCGCCTCGAGGTCCAGTTCGGCCGAATACACCGCTTCCGTGGTCCGCTCGGCTTCTCGTGAGAACTCCGTCAATCGAGCCAGGGCGTCGGCAGCCGGGTCGGCCCACCCAGTCCCGGCAGAGTCGCCGAGAGTCAGTGCGAGCACGATTGCCATGACGAGAGCACCCGCCGAGCGGCATACCGCGGCAGGGCGGTTCATCCTCAAAACACAGTCCTTACACCGCAGGGACATCTATGGTCTAGCTACGTAGGTCACGGAAAGATTACGAGTAACCGCGTTCAATGTCCACGCCCAGGGCGATGCTCCTCGGCCGTACGCGCCCATTGCGCATGCTCCGTCGCGCCGGGCGGGGCTCAAAAGCGAACTCCCGCTGAATGTTCCGGTCGAATCGCACCACGGCATCCAACGACGCAACTGTCGCACATTTACTGTGTGCAATAGTAGGTAGCGACTCAGTAGACCGTCTGCGGACTTGGCTTGACGAGGGACGACATGACAAGTGGCACCGCCATCACGGCACGGGTTCATTCGCTGAATCGGCCCAACATGGTCGCCGTAGGGACGATCGTGTGGTTGTCCAGTGAGTTGATGTTCTTCGCCGGTCTGTTCGCGATGTACTTCACCGCTCGCGCCCAGGCCGATGAGTGGCCGCCCCCGCCCACCGAGCTGAACCTCGCGCTCGCGGTGCCGGTGACGTTGATCCTCATCGCGTCGTCGTTCACCTGTCAGATGGGTGTCTTCGCCGCTGAACGCGGCGACGTGTTCGGCCTGCGCCGGTGGTACGTCGTCACCTTGCTCATGGGATTGATCTTCGTGCTCGGCCAGGGATACGAATACATCAGCCTGGTGCGTGAGGGAACGACGATCGCCGGCAGCGCGTACGGGTCGGTCTTCTACCTCACCACGGGTTTCCACGGGTTGCACGTGATCGGCGGTCTCGTCGCCTTCATCCTGCTGCTCATTCGCACGCGCATGAGCAAGTTCACCCCCGCCCAAGCGACGGCGGCCATCGTGGTGTCCTACTACTGGCACTTCGTCGACATCGTGTGGATCGCGCTCTTTGCCACCATCTACTTCGTGAGATGACCCTGGGCATGCCGCGCAGGTGGTGTCGACGACCCCCGCAGGCCGGGAGGTGGCTCGCGCAGTTGGCCCCCGTCGTTGCAGTCGCCGCCGCACTCGTCGGGCTCGCCTCGACCGGCGCGCCGACCGCCGCCGCCGAGCCGACGTCGGGGCAGACCTCCTCGATAGCTCCAACACACTCCGCCGGCCCAACACCCACCAAACACTCCTACGACGACACGCACACCGGTCAACAACCTGAAGGCGTGAATCCGGCGCTGTGGATCTTGGCGGGCGCCGTCATCGGACTGATCGCGATCGCCGTCATCATGCTGAGAGCAGGCAAACCGGTACGCCATCAACTCAGCCGGGGCCCGTGACCTGAACGGCGAGTGAATGATCAGCCGTCGGACAACACGGATCAAGTGCCCCCTCTCGGTCGGCGTCTTGTCCTAGCCCACGGAGATGGCATCGTCTTGACGCCCGTTGCCCACGGTCATCGTCAGGCCCAGCACGCCCGGCAGCAGCGCTGACCGTAACCGACGACTCCACCGATCTCCGACGTCGCCCTCGGTGACCGACGTCTGTAAGTCCGGAACACGCAGATCGTAAGGGGGTGCCCTTATCGACGACCCTTCGGATCGCTGCGCCTGCCGCGGCGTTGGTAGACCGCTGCACGCTCTGATGATCGCGGCTCCGCCGACGATTGCCAACGGCGTTAGCGTCGGCCACCAGACGCTCCTGCGCCAATAGATCGCCCGCATTGTTGAAACGCCTCATCAATGTCGTCCCGTCATTCGCCGTGAAGCCATTGCGCTACCATTTACGTAGTCTCTACGTAGAAGGTGCCGGGCTGACCGGCCCTGGCAGCAGGGGCGCCGCCGGTGCTCGCTCGAGCGGCCGCGGTGCCTGCGCCCAACGTCCAGTCACGGAGGTCGTCGTGTCGATGCACGGGTCACGCACCACGTCGCGCGGCTTCGACTCGGCGGGCCCGTATCGGAGCAACCCAGCGTGAGTGGCACTTGAATGACTCGTCGACTCACCGATGCGCCCCGAATGTCGCCGTCAAGGCTGGACGTGGGCGTTGAGCGTCGGCGACGGATGCGACCCCCGATACATTGGTCACTGGTGGTACGGCGTGGCATCGTCGCGGGTTTGAGCGCGGTACTGCTCGGCGCCGCAGTGTCCGGATGCTCCAGCGGAGACGACGCCGTCGCGCAGGGTGGCACGTTCGAGTTCGTGTCGCCGGGCGGGCAGGTCGACATCTTCTACGACCCGCCGCAGAGTCGTGGTCGCCCGGGGCTGATACGCGGACCCGACCTGATGTACCCCAACCGCACGTTGTCACTTGACGACTTCGCCGAGCAGGTGGTGGTGATCAACGTGTGGGGTCAGTGGTGCGGTCCCTGTCGCACCGAGATGCCGGAGCTGCAAAGGGTGTACGACGCGACCCGGGACGAGGGAGTCGCCTTCCTGGGCATCGACGTCCGCGACAACAACCGCCAAGCTGCGGTTGACTTCATCGTCGATCGCAAGGTCACCTTCCCGTCGATCTACGACCCACCGATGCGCACGATGATCGCCTTGGGCGCGAGATATCCCACCACCGTCATCCCGTCCACCATCGTCTTGGACCGGTCGCATCGCGTCGCCGCGGTGTTCCTGCGGGCGCTGCTCGCCGAGGATCTCGAACCGGTGGTCCGTCGCCTCGCCGCCGAGACCACAACCGGCTCAGGGCCCCCGCGATGAACGGCGACCCCGCCCCGGCTGCACGTCGCCGCGGGGCGCGGCCGACACTCGGGCGCAACGCCGCGACTCGATGGTGGGCTGCCCCGTGATCGGTCAGGTGGTGCTCCCCACCTCACCGCCGTCGCTATGGGCGATGCTCGGTTGGTTACCGCCGCCGGTTCCGATACTGCCGGTATTGGCAATTGTTTTGGCGGTGTGGTACCTGCTTGCCGTTCGAGTCATCAGATGCCGGGGCCGCCAATGGGCGTGGACGCGCACGGCGAGCTTCCTGGCCGGCTGTATCGCCTTGGCGGCGGTGACGGGCCTGGCCATTGACGGCTACGGCTACCGACTGTTCAGTGCCTTCATGTTCCAGCACCTCACGCTGTCGATCCTCGTTCCGCCGCTGCTCGTGCTGGGTGCGCCCGGCCGGCTGCTCCTCAGGTCCACGCCTCATCGTGGACTCGGACGCTACGTCGTGATCGCCGCGCTGGGCGGCCTGCGCTGCCGGGCGAGCAGGATCGTGCTGCACCCCGGCTTCACCATTCCGGTGTTCCTGTTGAGCTACTACGGCCTGTACCTTTCCGACCTCTTCGACGCGGCGGCGTCCAGCGTGGCCGGACACGTCACACTGCAGGTGTTCTTCCTCACCAGCGGTATGTTGTTCATCCTGCCGATCCTGTCGACCGGTCCCTTGCCGGTCCGGCAGAGCAACCTGGGCCGCTTCTTCGACATCTTCGTCGAAATGCCGCTGCACGTCTTCATCGGCGTCATCCTGATGATGGCACCGCGCACGCTCACCGAGACCTTCGCCCAACCTCCGCCGGACTGGAACGTCGACCCCGTCGCCGACCAGGGGGTTGCTGGCGCCTTGGCGTGGTCCTACGGCGAGCCCGTCGCGCTGCTGACCACAGTGATCTTCGCCATCCGATGGCGCCGTGATGAGGAGTCGGAGTCGAAGAAAAGAGAGGCCGACGTCGAACGCGACGACGCGGAACTGGCGGCCTACAACGCGTTTCTGCGCGGACTGCACCAACAGCGGCGACCACCGACCGACGTGCCGAGCACCGCCAACGAGCACGACTGACGCCGTGACGACAACGCGGCGGCCATCAATTCGACGCCAGACCCAGGTCGCCAGCGACATCGTCAGGGCTGCAGGGTCTCCATGACGGAGATCTCGCTTTGCTGGCTTTCGATGAGCGATCGCGCGATCGCCATCGCCCGAGGATTCGACCCTGCTTCCAGCTGGTCACGCGCGGCCGAGATCGTGAAACGGTGCTGTCGGATCATCAACTCCAGATATTGGCCCGCCGCACCCGTCCCGGTCGCGCTGGTGACGCGACGGACGTCGGCGTCCACGGCGAGCGGATGTTCACCCGGCGCAACTGCGACGTTGGGCTTGCCCGCCGCAGGACGGGGCCCGACGGTCATGGGGGTGAATCCCCAATCGACGAGGAGCGCCTGCAGCTCGTTGACGTAGGTGGTGCTGCCCGCGCTGATTTGTCTGGCGATGTCCCGGATCTCGGGTGCGATGCCTTGCTTGACGGTGGTCGAATTGCTCAATGCAACAGCTTGACCGCTGTGGTCGATGATGTCGAAGGCGAACAAGACGTCGAACCGAGTGTGCGGCTGGTCGGCGACGGCACCCGCGGCGCTCGAAGGACCCGGCGACGACACACGGTCCGTGTCGCCGCAGCCCGCGACGATGATCATCGTCACACCTGCGAGTGCCACCCACGCCGCGCGGACCGGTCGCCCGGTGCCCGTTCTCAGATCGTCGCGCACGCGGTCCCTTTCATCGCCGCCTGCATGGAGCGACGGTGATATCGTTGCCCGCCGAAGCCCGGTCAGAAGGCCGCCTACACCTTAGGGGTGACCCCATCGCCGACCCTCGTAACGCAAAAATGCGAAGCAATGGCCACATACGTAGTCACATAGTAGATTGGTGGTGTGAAGAGCGCACTGGCCGTGTCCTGCCACGGACCGCGGTCGAGTTGGCCTCACCAGCGTCACGTGCGGCCGACGGGTCGACTGGCCCGCCGATGGATCGCGACGGCGCTACTGTTGGCCCTGGGTTTGGCGGTGTTGGCCATGGTTGTGGCCGACCCGGCCGCCGCTCACCTTGCGGGCATGGGCGGCCTCCCGCACCTCTAGCCAGCCAGCCGCTGAAGCGCCACGACCCTGCCGTAGCCGCATTTACGGCGCAACGACGCCGTGCAGCGCGGTATTTGGATGCGCCAAGAATGTCGTGAAGTCCTTAAGCGCGGTGAGCCGCTCACGCGAAGCAGATCAGTACGCCCGATAGCGACAGAGTGACGATCGCCAAGGGTGTGGCGGCCATCGCTGCTACTGCACCGCTGAGCGTGACTTGGGTCTGGATGCGGGCGAACCGTCGTGGTGGCTTCGACAACCGCTCGGCACGGGCGAGCACGGCGATACCGGCGGCGGCCAGACCCTGAGCCGGGGCGGTGGCACCCGCGAGGGTCAACAACCCCGCGAGCAGCGGCTGACGGCCATGGCGACGAGCGGCCGCATCGTCGGCGCACATCTCCAACAGAGAACTGATGTGGCTGGCTGCGCTCGCGAAGAGCCCGCATGTGGGCAGCGCGGCGGTCAGGCCGCGCGCCGCGGCAACGATGTAGGCGTGCCGGCCGTCGAGGTGAGCACGCTCGTGGGCGACGACGGCCGCTAGTTGGCTTTCATTGAGTGCGGCAAGAGCTGCGGAGGTCACTACGATCGCCGGTGGGCGGCCCGCCACGCAATACGCCGCAGGCTCGGATGCCTCGATGACCACGACGTCGCTTCCGTGTGACCTGCCCACCAGGCGTACGGCGTCGGCGTGCGCGAAGGTGTGGGTGCGCATCCGGCCCAGAGCGCGGCTCAGGCGAATGACGACGGCGATCAGACTTCCGACCGCGATGGCTACCGCGACGGTTGCGACGATTCGTGCCGGCCACCCGGCGTGGCCGACGAGAATGGCGCGCAGACGTTCTAGGCACGTGACGAGCAGCGCGTCGGGGCTGTCCCAATGCCCAGCGGCTTCGATGAGCAGCAGCGCGGCGGCGGCAACCGAGCAGCCGAGAACCGTCACGACAGCGGTGATCCACGCGGCTATCGCCAGGCGCGGAGCCCCGCCGTCGGCGGTGATGTGGACCAGCACCTTCGGTCCGATGGACAGGACTGCCGCGACGTACAGCAGCAACGCCGCCGCGACGGTCATCGGCGACTTGACTTGCGGGCCAGGCGCCGCAGCGCAGCACGCAAGTCAGCGGATTCTTCGGCGTCGATCTGCGCCACGAAATGACTCAGGACCGCCTCTGATCGACCGCCGCCGCTCAGTGCCTCCAGCATGAGTCGTGCACTGTGCTCCTCGCGGGTCAGGGTCGGCCGGTAGCGGTAAGCCTTGCCGTCGCGTTCACGCGACAGCCAACCCTTTCCGTGCAAGTTGTCCATCGTCGACATCACTGTGGTGTACGCGATGTGGCGTTCGGTGCTCAACTCGTCGAAGATGTCCCGTACCGTGCTGTCGGCCTCGGGGTCTCGGTTCCAGAGGCGATCCATGATTGACGCCTCGAGTTCTCCGAAGCCACGCACCCGAGCCATGTTCGAACCTCCTGAATTGGTCAGTAGGTAGCTTACGGTGTCGATCGGTGTGCCGGCGCTGAAGTGAGCACACGGCGCCGACTGTGATCGCGCGGCGGCCAGCCGGGCTCGACGTGATTCTACTGACGTCAGTAGCTGGCTGCTAGCTTTCCGCAGCGGGCATGCTTTAGCGATGCGGCGGCGAGGCCGGGCCTTCCGCCTCTGATCGCCCGGCCTCTCCTGGGGAGTTGTCTTCGTGAGACGGCTGTGCTCGCATTGTGTAGACGGTCAGGCAGCTGCCCTAGCCGTTAGGCACTCCCCGTTCCCCCAACCACGCCATCGGATCGGTCTTGACCGATCCGTTGCGGTGCACCTCGAAGTGCAGGTGCGGTCCCGTCGAATTGCCTCGGTTGCCCATGGTGGCGATCTGGTCGCCGGCCATCACCCGCTGGCCCGTTTGCACCATCGTGGTGTCGATGTGACCGTAGAGCGTAACTGTGCCGTCCGCGGCAAGGATCTTGACCCACATGCCGAAACCCGGTGTCGGACCGGAGGCAATCACGTCGCCATCGGATGCGGCGTAGATCGGAGTGCCGACGGCGTTGGCGATGTCGAGTCCGGCGTGCAGGGTGCCCCACCGGGCTCCGAAGCCCGATGTCAGGATGCCTCGGGCAGGAAAGGTGAACTGGGGGCGCCGAAGTCGCGCCTCCCGCTGCGCCCGCTCCTGAGCGAAGGCCGCGCCGTTGGCCAATTCCTGTCGATGGATCCCAGCATCGAAACCGTTTGCCACAGGGATGATCTGCATCCCCGAGGCGTCGGGGAGGGCAGTCGGGGACGCCGCAGAGTCGGCGACCAAAACCGGCTGCTGCGCCTCGGTTTCGTCGACCGCTGCGTTCGCTGCGGCGGCGATCGCGCCGACGGCGATAGCAGTGATGACCAACCTGCTGTGCACCGCACCGGTGGCCGCGGGGGTTCGTCGATGCGCTCCGCCAGATGCGCGGAGGGTAGCGCCCGACTGCGCCCGAGACGGCGGTGGACGTTCCCTAAGACGTGCCCCGCCGACGGGAGCCGGCACGGTCGGTGACGCTGCCTTCGTGGCACCTTTCGGTGGGAGCAGCAGCCGTGGCGACTCATCGGCCACATCGTTGAGGTCGTCGAGTTCCGGTGCGCTCAACACCTCGAAGTCCATAGCGAACGGATCGCTGCGACAATTGGCCATATCCAGCAACGCGCCGAACTCGCCGAAGGCGATGATCTCGGTGACGTCAGTGGCCCCACGATCGGCCGGCGCGTCTGGTCGCGCGAGTCGGTGGTGCACCACTTCGAAGTCGATCCTTTGCCGTTACCGATTCGTTATCTGGTTGGCGAGACGCTAACCCAACACCGGCTACTGGGCAAGTCACGAACCGCCGATGAACGCCCCCGCCTGACATCACACGTTACTTAATGGGTTGGGACGCAATCGGTTTAATCAGGAACGCACGCAACAACGTGAGGAGCTACTTTGCTAAGTACGTACGTAGTAGAACCAGATTAAGGACGACCGTCAGGCTCGGACGTCGTTCGTGACACCTCAATACAGCTCCCCGCGCCGCGAGACTGGCACCTCCCTAACGCACCGGAGGTCGGCTCGAAGGGGCTGGGCCGGAGCGGGTGCGAGTGCTGGCTCGGCACCCGCCCCGGCAGGACGCCCGTCACCGGGCGATGTGGCTCACTGATGGGTCCAGCACTTCCAACTACACAAGCTAGTACTAACCTACGCAGTAGGATATCCTACGTATGTAGTCCGTAGATTCGAAACGGGGTCCGGGCCCGTGGCGGGAGGAGTCTTATGGTCGCCGATGCGCCACCGGTCGGGGAACTGGAGGCACGCCGCCCCTTCCCCGCCCGGATGGGCCCGAAGGGCAATCTGATCTACCGATTGATCACGACCACTGATCACAAGTTGATCGGCATGATGTATTGCGTCGCGTGTTTCGCGTTCTTCCTCATCGGCGGGTTGATGGCGCTGTTTATTCGCACCGAATTGGCGGTGCCCGGCCTGCAGTTCCTGTCCAACGAGCAGTTCAACCAGTTGTTCACCATGCATGGCACGGTGATGCTGCTGTTCTACGCGACACCCATCGTGTTCGGCTTCGCGAACCTGGTGCTGCCGCTGCAGATCGGCGCCCCTGACGTGGCGTTCCCTCGGTTGAATGCGTTCTCGTTCTGGCTGTTCCTGTTCGGTGCGCTGATCGCCACTGCCGGGTTCATCACCCCCGGTGGCGCCGCGGATTTCGGCTGGACCGCCTACACGCCCTTGTCTAGTGCTATCTATTCGCCAGGCGCCGGCGCCGACCTCTGGATTCTCGGCCTGATCGTCGGCGGGCTGGGGACGATCTTAGGCGCGGTCAACATGATCACCACCGTGGTGTGTATGCGTGCGCCGGGCATGACGATGTTTCGGATGCCGATTTTCACCTGGAACATCTTGGTGACGTCGATTCTGGTGCTGCTGGCGTTCCCGCTGCTGACCGCGGCTCTGTTTGCGTTGGCCGCCGACCGGCACCTCGGCGCGCACGTCTACGACCCTGCCAACGGCGGTGTGCTGCTCTGGCAGCACCTGTTCTGGTTCTTCGGTCACCCCGAGGTGTACATCATCGCGCTGCCCTTCTTCGGCATCGTCAGTGAGATCTTCCCGGTGTTCAGCCGCAAGCCCATCTTCGGGTACACCACGCTGATCTACGCGACGCTCGGTATCGCCGCACTGTCGGTGGCCGTGTGGGCGCACCACATGTACGCGACCGGCGCGGTGCTGCTGCCCTTCTTCTCGTTCATGACATTCCTGATCGCCGTCCCGACGGGCATCAAGTTCTTCAACTGGATAGGCACGATGTGGAAGGGGCAGTTGACGTTCGAGACACCGATGCTGTTCTCCATCGGTTTCATCGTCACGTTCCTTCTCGGTGGTCTGTCTGGTGTGCTGCTGGCCAGCCCGCCGCTGGACTTTCAGGTCACCGACAGCTACTTCGTGATCGCGCACTTCCACTACGTGTTGTTCGGCACGATCGTGTTCGCCACCTACGCGGGCATCTACTTCTGGTTCCCGAAGATGACGGGCCGCCTGCTCGACGAGCGCCTGGGCAAGCTGCACTTCTGGCTGACGTTCATCGGTTTCCACACCACGTTCCTGGTGCAGCACTGGCTGGGCAACGAGGGTATGCCGCGTCGCTACGCGGACTACCTGCCTAGCGACGGGTTCACGACGCTGAACGTGATTTCGACGATCGGTGCGTTCATCCTCGGTCTGTCGACGCTGCCGTTCCTGTGGAACGTGTTCAAGAGCTGGCGTTACGGCGAGGTCGTCACCGTCGACGACCCCTGGGGCTACGGCAACTCCCTGGAGTGGGCCACCAGCTGCCCGCCGCCGCGGCACAACTTCACCGAGCTGCCCCGCATCCGTTCCGAGCGCCCGGCGTTCGAGCTGCACTATCCGCACATGATCGACCGGATGCGCCGCGAGGCACACGTGGGTCGTTCGCACGGACCCGAGGACGGCGACGTTACCCGGCTCGACGACGCTCAAGTGCGCACCTAAACCGATCGGCCACAATGCTGATATGCAAAGGCGCGCGCTATTCCAGCCTGATGCGCGGTCACTGCCGAGGCGGCCTCATGCCGCTGTTGAGGCCGCAGCGGGTCGGTGAATCACCTAAAAGGCCTACATGATTCGGGGAGACTTCGAGATGGCCGAGGTGATGTGGGAGGCCGCCGAACCCTGCCTTACGGAAGCGCAGCGTGTGACGGCGCTCACGGCGCTACACGTTGGTGAGCCGAGCATGGCCATTCTGGTGGTAGTAAAAGCCCTGTCCCGCAGCGGTTATCCACTGCCGTCCGAGCTGCACGAGGAATTCCACGAGTGGTTGCGGCAGCGTCCAGGTGCAGGGTCTCACCCCGAGTGGTCGCTCCTCGAACTCCGCGTCATGGCAGCCGACGTGAAGGCAACCGCCGACGTAAGCATGATCAACGGTTGTTTCGGCGATGCAACCCTCTGCTACTTCATCCTCGACGACGCTGGCGTGGCGGATGCCTCCCCGGAGCAACAAGCCGACGCGCTGAGGGCATGGCTATCAGCTAATCGACCGAGTCCATCGCTGCGAGCAGATATGCGGCTCAATGGATTCGGATTTCTTCTCGACACTCCCGAACCTCCGTCATGCGGCGGGCTGGGCACGCCGTGAACGTTTTCGGGTCGCGGCAGCCGACCGCACACTGGGTCCAATACCGTAAACAGACGTCGCGCTCGCAGAGACGATCGCAGGGAGGCGAGACGAGCGGAGGCAGACGAGCGAGGTTGTGGTCTGGCTACGCTACGCCGATAGTCCTCAACGGCAGCGTGAGATCTCAGACGTGAACGTAGTTGGCACACGGGAATCTCTGGCGCTGTATTCGGACTGGGCGTACGCATCAGCGGTGGGCGTGCTGACGCTTGCATTGTTGCTTCTTGCAGCGACTTTCGCGATCGGTCGGACAAGGACACTCGAGAGGTCTATGGCACCTGTAGGGGTCTCGCTCGACAGCGCAAGCCCGGGTGTCGTCACCGAGATGCCGCGGCGATCGCGGGCAGAACGTATGGAGCGTGCTGGAATAGCCGTGGTCTTCGTGGGTACCGTCTTACTCCTGATGTGCATTGTCCTGCGCGGCTTGGCGACCTCGCGTGCCCCCTGGGGCAACATGTACGAGTTCATCAACTTGACTTGCTTGTGCGGCCTCGTCGCCGCGGCAGTCGTGTTGCGCCGCCCGCAGTTTCGCGCGCTGTGGGTGTTTGTCCTGATCCCGGTGTTGATTCTGCTCGCGGTGTCGGGCAAGTGGCTGTATGCCGACGCCGCGCCCGTGATGCCTGCGCTGCAGTCGTATTGGTTGCCTATTCATGTGTCGGTGGTGAGCCTCGGCTCCGGTGTGTTCCTTGTCGCCGGAGTGGCAAGCATTCTGTTCCTGGCCAAGACGTCGACTCATGGTGAGCTGCGGGGCGACGGGGGGAACGGGTACGTCGCGGGCATCATGTCCAGGTTGCCCGATGCACAAGTTCTGGACAGGATCGCCTACCGCACCACGATCTTTGCGTTCCCGACTTTCGGGTTTGGCGTCATCTTCGGCGCGATCTGGGCCGAGGAGACGTGGGGACGCTTCTGGGGTTGGGACCCCAAGGAGACGGTGTCGTTCATCGCATGGGTTGCCTACGCGGCCTACTTGCATGCCCGCTCCACCGCGGGGTGGCGTGACAGGAAGGCTGCTTGGATCAACGTGGCCGGCTTCGTGGCGATGGTCTTCAACCTGTTTTTCATCAATCTGGTGATTGCTGGGTTGCACTCCTACGCCGGGGTGGGCTGACGTCGAGGCCAGAGGGTGCGGACGTACTCGGCACACCAGTTTCGTCTGGCCGCGTCATGACCGCGGCTGAACTCATGACTCCCGTGGTGTCGTCTCGACGACCATGCTGACCTCCGCCCCGCCCCGGACGGCGCCGCGTACCGATTCCGGGCGCCCCGCCCCTGCCTTGACGGGCACTGGGGCTCCCGGGTTCTACCGCCACGACCTCGACGGCCTGCGTGGCATCGCCATCGCGCTGGTCGCGGTGTTCCACGTGTGGTTCGGCCGGGTCTCCGGTGGCGTCGACGTGTTCCTCGCGTTGTCCGGCTTCTTCTTCGGCGGCCGGCTGCTGCGCGCCGCCCTGACGTCGACCGCCTCCCTGGCACCCGTGCCCGAGGTCAGGCGTCTGGTCCGGCGCCTGCTTCCCGCGCTGGTGGTGGTCCTCGCGGCCTCCGCGGGGTTGACGATCCTCGTTCAGCCCGAGACCCGGTGGGAGACGTTCGCCGATCAGAGCCTCGCGAGCCTCGGCTATTACCAGAACTGGGAACTGTCGAGCACGGCAGCGAACTACCTGCGCGCGAGCGAGGCGGTCAGCCCGCTGCAGCACATTTGGTCGATGTCGGTGCAGGGGCAGTTCTACCTCGCATTCCTGCTGCTGGTATTCGGCATCGGCTTCCTGCTGCGCCGCCTACTCGTGGGCAGGCACCTGCGGGTCCTTCTGATCGTCCTGCTATCGGCGCTCACCATCGCCTCATTCGTGTACGCGATCGGTGCGCACCAGGCCGACCAGACCACTGCCTACTACAACAGCTTCGCCCGGGCCTGGGAGTTATTGCTCGGGGCGCTGGCGGGGGCGTTGGTGCAGCACGTCCGGTGGCCGATGTGGCTGCGGACCCTCGTCTCGGTGCTCGCACTGGCCGCGATCCTGTCGTGTGGCGCGTTCATCGACGGCGTCGCGGAGTTCCCCGGACCGTGGGCGCTGGTCCCGGTCGGGGCGACCATCCTGCTCATCCTGAGCGCCGCCAACCGTGCCGCCGACCCGCACCTCGCCCGCGCCGACGGCCGGATGCCCCTGCCGAACCGCCTCCTGGCCACCAAGCCGTTCGTCTCCCTCGGCGCGATGGCCTACTCGCTGTACCTGTGGCACTGGCCGCTGCTGATCTTCTGGCTCGCCTACAGCGGACATGCACAGGCCAACCTGGCCGAGGGCGCGGGCGTCCTGCTGGTCTCCGGGGTGCTGGCCTGGCTGACGACCCGCTACATCGAGGTGCCGCTGCGGCTGCGTGCGACCAGCTCGGCCAAAAAGGCGAAGGCCGCCGTACCGCTGCGCACGCGCCTGCTTAGGCCCACCATCGTGTTGGGCTCGGTGGTGACGCTGTTGGGCGTGGCGCTGACGGCGGCGTCGTTCACCTGGCGCGAGCACGTGGCGGTCCAGCGCGCCAACGGCGAGGAGCTGGCCGGGCTGTCGCCCCGCGACTACCCCGGTGCACGCGCGCTGATCGACCACGCCAAGGTCCCCAAGCTGCCGATGCGGCCGACGGTCCTGGAGGCCAAGGACGACCTGCCGCAGAGCACCGCCGACAGCTGCATCAGCGACTTCGCGGACCCGAGTCTGCGCGAGTGCGCTTTTGGTTCCAAAACCGCGACCCGCACCATCGCGGTGGCGGGCGGCTCGCACGCCGAGCACTGGATCACTGCGCTGGACCTGCTCGGCCGGCTGTACGGCTTCAAGGTCGTGACCTATCTCAAGATGGGCTGCCCCCTATCAGGAGAGCGAGCGCCCCGTATTCCGGGGTCGGGAGAGCCGTACCCGCAGTGCTTTGATTGGGTTCAAGCCGCCATGCGCGAGATCGTCGCCGACCGACCAGATTTCGTGTTCACCACCGTGACACGACCACGGGATACGCAACCCGGCGACGTCATGCCAGATGTGTACCTGCCGATCTGGCAGGCGTTCGCAGAAAGCGGTGTGAAGGTGCTTGGCATGCGCGATACACCGTGGCTGGTCCGCAACGGCGAACCTTTCTTCCCTCGCGACTGTCTGGCCGACGGCGGCGACGCGACGACGTGTGGCATGCCACGAGCGCTCGTCCTCGACGACGTCAATCCCGCTGCAGATCTCACGAATCGTTTCCCGCTGATGAAAGTGATCGACATGAGTAGTGCGATGTGTCGCGACGATTATTGCCGAGCCGCCGAAGGGAACATCCTGATCTACCGAGATTCTCACCACTTGACGGCGACGTACGTGCGGTCCATGGCGCCAGAACTCGGGCGCAGGATTGGTGCTTTGACGGGATGGTGGCCCTAGCGGGGCCGTGATGCGCGCACCATGGGCGTTCTGCTTGAGGCTGTTAGAGCTTGCTCGGTTGCCATCGTTTCTCCAGAGCGGATTCACGTAGTCCATCGCCACCACATTCCAACCATCGCGACGCCACCAACAAGTACTATCTAGGTACGTAGATAATGCGGCGGCGAGCAGAGTCCCCTCAGGGTGCGTTGCTGCGGCTACACAAGACGAGAGGGAGGAGGAGGCCTCGCCGTTTGGCAGGCCCAAAGTTGGGCATGGCATACAAAAGTGAGCCACGGGGCAGAGCGCAAGCAACACGGCGTGCCGCTGGTAACGGCGAGATCGCCGCTGCCCTCGTGCAGTGGGCCGTGTCTCGGGGGTGGACCGCTCGGACCAGTCCCGATGGGTGCTGGCACTTCTACGACCCCGATGGTGAGTACGTGGCGTACTGGCCATCGAAAGCATCCTCAGGCCCCGGTCACCGTTGGTAGACAGTGCGGCTCACCCGTTCCCCGGCAGCGCCTTGCAACGCCGGCAGGATTATTCGTGTAGCCAATGCGTGCGGGTGCGCTGGCGGCCTTGCAGCCAAATGGCGCCGTCGATATCCAATGCGGCGATCCGAGTGAGGCGCGGGCACCTTCGCGCCACATTGGTTGCGGGGCAACGGCTCTCGGGTAGGTCAGTCCGTCTACACGGGTTTCTCGCCGAGCCGTTGGCGGCACGCAGACGTTCTGCCACACGGCGGTTCCCCTGGGGGGCGTCGGAGAGGGTCTCTCGGCGGCGCCGGCGCTCGCCTTGGAATCTGTCGGGTCGCATGCGTGTCGTCGACGTCGGCGGATGCCGCCGACGCGCGGGTTCGCGCAAATTGGTGTTGACGAGTCATATGCACACATGCGTATTATTGCATGTATGGCAGATCGCAACGGCGAGAAGGTAGGTCGCCTCGGCGCGGACGGGGCGCCCACACATAGGACCCTGGCACTCGACCTGACAGACCTGCTTCCCGACAGCGACGAGCGCTGCGCTGACCGCCTGACGCGCGGCCTGGTGGATGACGGGATCATCGAACAGGCCCACGTTATCGATGGCGACACGCCCAAACCCCGCCTGTGCGTGCACTACGACGCCGAGGCTGCGTCCGCGACAGAAGTGCAGCGGCGGGCTCTGGAGGCGGCCGACACGATTACGTCGATGTATGGGCACCTGCGGTGGTTGACCACAGGCACTCATGACGATATGGCGATGCGCACTGCGCTCGTCGACACGCTGTCGACGATTCCCGGCGTCGTCGCCGCAGCCGCGACACCAGATTCAGTCGAGCTGGAGTTCGAGCGGACGACGGTGACCGCCCAGGAACTCGTAGACGTGATCGCCGCGCAGATGGCGCCGTCGGGGAGCGCCGCGGACGCGGAAGCAGCCGTCGCGCACGACGGAGACGGCGCCGACCATCAACACGGTCACGGCGGGATCTCCGGCGAACGCACCGAACTGGTCTTTGCGGGACTGGCGGGCGCGCTCCTACTCACGGGCTGGTTATTGGCCGCCTTCGCCGATACGCCACGGTCGGCCGAGGTGGTGGTCTACGGCCTGGCGTTCTTCTTCGGCGCGTTCTTCACCGTGCAGGAAGCCTTCGCCAGTGTGCGGCAGGGCCGGTTCGAGATCGACTTCCTCATGCTCGTCTCCGCTGCGGGTGCGGCGGCGCTCGGCGAAGTCGCCGAAGGTGCGCTCCTGCTGTTCCTCTTCAGCGTCGGACACGCACTCGAGGGCTATGCGATGGGCCGGGCTCGCCGGGCGATCGAAGCGCTCGCCGAACTCGCCCCCAAGACGGCGCTGGTGCGACGCGGCGGCACCGGCGACACCGTCGAAGTGTCCGTCGCGGACCTGCGCATTGGGGACATCGTCGTCGTGCGCCCCAACATGCGTCTGGCCGCAGACGGCTTCGTCGTGGCAGGCAGCAGCAGCATCGATCAAGCCCCGGTGACCGGGGAAAGCGTCCCCGTCGACAAGATCCCGGTCCCGGACGTGGCGGCAGCTGCGGCGTCACCCGAGCTCATCGACGCGGCATCGCGAGTGTTCGCCGGCACCATCAACGGCGCCGGCGCCATCGAGATTCAGGTGACCCGGCTCGCCAGTGACTCCACCCTGGCCCGGGTGGTGCGTCTGGTGGCCGAGGCGCAAACCAAGACCACCTCCACGCAGCGCTTTACCGACCGCTTCCAGCGGATCTTCGTGCCCGTGGTCCTGGTCGGTGTGGTCCTGCTGCTCTTCGCCGGGTTCGTGGTCGACGAGCCGTTCACTGACACGGTGTACCGGGCGCTTGCCGTCCTGGTGGCGGCCAGCCCGTGTGCGCTGGCGATCGCCACGCCCAGCGCGGTGTTGTCGGCGGTAGCGCGGGCGGCGCGGGCCGGCATCCTGATGAAGGGCGGTGCCGCGTTGGAGGAACTTGGCCGGGTCAACGTGCTGGCCTTCGACAAGACCGGCACCCTCACCGAGGGGCGGCCCCGGATCGCCGATGTCTGCGCCACCGCAGACAGCGACGACGCCGAACTGCTGCGGATCGCCGTTGCCGTTGAGGAGCAGAGCGACCATCCGCTCGCCCGAGCCATAGTCCGCGACGGCCGCGAGCGTCTCGCCGGGGCGGTGACACCCCGCGCGACCGACGTCCGTGCCGTGATCGGCCGCGGCATCGTCGCGTCCGTCGAGGGGGTCGAGGTCTGCATCGGCAAGACCGAGTTGTTCACCGACGCCGCTCAGCCCCCGCCGGCTGAGCTGGCGGCCGAGGTGAATCGTCTCGAACAGGCGGGCCGCACGACGATGCTCGTCCGCGCGGGCGACCGCTGGTTGGGCGCGATCGGATTGATGGACCTTCCTCGGCCGGAGGCGTCGGCGGTCATCGCGCGTCTTGCCGCACTCGGCGTGAAGAACACCGTGATGCTGTCGGGGGACAACCAGCGGGTGGCCGACGCCGTCGCCGCCGAAGTCGGTGTCGCCCACGCCCGCGGCGATCTGATGCCCGAGGACAAAGTGGCCCAGATCGCCGCCCTGCGGGAACGCCACGGCCGCGTCGGGATGGTCGGCGACGGCGTCAACGACGCGCCCGCCATGGCCGGCGCGAGCGTGGGTATCGCAATGGGAGCGGCGGGCTCCGACGTGGCGTTGGAGACCGCTGATGTTGCACTGATGGCCGACGACCTGCGCGCGTTGCCATTTGCAATCAGCCTGAGCCGCCGCTCCTCGCGCGTCATCAAGCAGAACCTGTGGGCAAGTCTCGGAATCGTCGCGGTCCTCATTCCCGCGACGATCTTCGGCCTGGGCATCGGTCCCGCCGTGCTCATCCACGAAGGCTCGACGCTCATCGTCGTCGCCAATGCGTTGCGCCTCCTCGGGATGCCTATGCAGTCGGTCACCCCAGCAGCGCCGCGCGTTGAGCGTGCAGAAGAGACGCCATGACGATCGACTTATCCAGTGCCGCAGATGAATTCGAGCATGCCGACGTCGACACGGTGGTCATCTTCGTGGACATCGCTGGGTTCACTGCGTTCACCGAAACCCACGGTGATCATCGCGCTGCCGAACTGGCAGATCGGTTCGCCACCACAGCCGCCAGGGTCCTCGGGCCCGGCGACGACATGATCAAGACCCTCGGCGATGCCGTGATGATCACCAGTTCGGACCCCACCGCGGCGCTGGCCTTCCTCCGGCGACTCCACGACGAGACCAGTCGCATCGACGGCTTTCCATTGTTGCGCGCCGGCATCTGTGCAGGGCCGGTGGTGAAGCGCCGCGGAGACGTCTTCGGGTCGACGGTCAACACTGCAGCCAGACTGGCCGCCGTCGCCAAGCCAGGCCAGATTGTTGGCAACGCCGAGGCCGCGGCCGCGCTTCGGGCAACAGACCTACTGGCGATGACGTCGTTGGGCCCGCTTCGGTTGCGGAACGTCGGTGCCCTGGTGGAAGCGTTCGCCCTCGACGTCGGAACCCGCCACCAGGAGCACGTCGATCCGATATGCCGAATGCACGTCACGACAGACGCCCAACCGTTGACAATCGCGCACGAGGAAGACACCTACCGGTTCTACTTCTGTTCGACGGCCTGTCTACGCCAATTCGCGCGTCGCGTCGGTGAAGTGCGCACGCCCTCTGGCAACGAGGACCCGCCGACCACGCAGTCGTTCGTCGGAGAGGTCGCGGCGCACTTCGGCGCGCTGGCGTCCCCGCCCCGCGCGCGGAATGCCGAGTCGACCTCACCTCCGGCAAACACCTCGTAGAGGCCGAAGATGACCTCGTGTCACGAATAGTGTTCGCCGACAACGTTATTCGCGCCAGGGCCTAACCGGTCGCCCGGTGGCAGGAAACGGACCCGCTGCTCATCGAAACCCATCGCCGAGGGACGGTGGTTCCTCGATAAGTCGCCGACATAGATCGTGTGTCGTGGCGTGAGCGCTCGTCATACTGGCGCTGCCGCGTTCGATGAAACCACCGACGGCCATGGGCGAGGACAGGCGTCAGCATCGTCTGTGCGGGATGGCGCTGCCAAGGACCTCTATGGGTACCGGGTTGCGTTCGCTGGGAAGCGCGTTGGTGATGTGGGTGACGATCGCGCTCCTGGTCTTGCGCGCGCGGTTTCGCGAAGGTGCCGAGCGGGGTGCGGCTTGTGACCGCTGGGCGTTTCTGGCTTCGACGTCAGATCTGCCAGTCCTGGGCTCCGTCATTTTCGTCGTAGATGCCGACAGAGTTCTTGACGACGACCGGGTCCCCGCTGCCGAAGTTGTCGTAGAACCACTGCGCATTGGCTGGACTCAAATTGGGGCACCCGTGGCTGACGTTGCGCTTGCCCTGATCGGCGACTGACCAGGGCGCGCCGTGAACGAAGATGCCGGCGTTGTTGATGCGCACCGCGTCTTTGACCTTGAGCTTGTACCCCTCGGCTGCGTCGATCGGCACACCGTAGGTGGAGGAGTCCATCACCATGTCGGCGAACTTCTCGAGCACGTAGTAGGTGCCGTTGGGTGTGTCGTATCCCGGCTTTCCTAAGGACACAGGCATGGTCTTCTCCAGTGTGCCGTTGCGCATGACCTCCATTTGGAGGGTGGCGTTGTCGATGGTCGCCACCAACGAGTCGCCGGTGCGGAAGCTCGACTTCGTGCCGCTGGCATCGATGCTGACCGTGGTGTTGGCAGGCCAGAAGTCGAGGGGCCGCCATCTGAGTTGGGTCGCGCTCATCCAGTAGAACTTCCCGGGGACCGCGGGGGTGGAGGAGATATGGACGGCTTGTTCAGCCAGCGTGCGGTCGGCGATGGGCCGTTGAAAATTGATGACGATGGGTTTGGCGACACCGACCGTCGAGCCGTTCGTCGGATTGAACGTGGGGGGAGCGAAGACCGGTGGGCCGAGGTAGGGCGCCGCGTTCTGGCCGGCTGGTGTGTCTTCGGTAGCCGTCGGCGATGGGCCGGGAAAAGTGCCGGATACCGGAGGGGGGAAGGGATTCGGCACTGCCGAGTCGGGGACCGTAAGGGGGTCACCGGGTGCGGGCACGGGTATCTGTGGCTCGGCGGAGGCCGACGGCGCGGTCAGCACGGTCACAGCCGCTAGAGCGGCCGTCATCATGGCCAA
The DNA here is from genome assembly GCF_054786995.1 of Mycobacterium sp. ZZG. Lineage (NCBI taxonomy): Bacteria > Bacillati > Actinomycetota > Actinomycetes > Mycobacteriales > Mycobacteriaceae > Mycobacterium > Mycobacterium sp. ZZG. The sequence continues at coordinate 13,381 of NZ_JBTBFV010000051.1, read as the reverse complement.
GATTTGCCTGGCTGGCGAGCACCGCATACGGGCCTCTCCGTTCCACTGGTCGCCGACCGATGCTCGCGGCGGCTGACGACGATTTGTTGCTACGTAGTTTGATAGTAGATGATGTGGCGTCGTCGGGTGCCGCAGTGTGGCTGCGGACCTGCGTCGTCGATGAGTGAATTCGGAAACGGTGGATGCGGAGGGTGTCGGACTTCGTGGATGGTGTCACCGCGATCGCTACGTCTGGACACGTCCTTCTCGCGGTGTTCGTGTCGGCGTTGGCTGGGTTGGTGTCGTTCGCGTCGCCTTGCGTCGTACCTCTCGTACCCGGGTACCTGTCTTACCTGGCCGCGGTGGTTGGCGTCGATGATGACCAGGCGCGTGCCCAGCCGCTGGGCAGGGCACGTCTGCGGGTGGCAGGGGCCGCCGGGTTGTTCGTTGTCGGGTTCACGGCGGTGTTCCTGATGGGAACCGTCGCGATTCTGGGTCTGACGACGACGATTATCACCAATGGGGTGCTGTTGCAGCGCATCGGCGGAGTGGTCACGATCGTGATGGGTCTGGTGTTCATGGGTTTCTTCCCTGCGCTGCAACGCGACGCGCGGTTTACGCCCACGTCGTTGTCCACGCTGTGGGGTGCGCCGCTCCTGGGGGCGGTGTTCGGGCTGGGCTGGACCCCGTGTTTGGGCCCGACGCTGACGGGTGTCATCGCTGTGGCATCTGCCACCGAGGGGCCCAACGTCGTGCGCGGCATCGTGCTCGTCGTCGCCTACTGTGTGGGTCTGGGCGCTCCGTTCGTGCTGTTCGCGCTGGCATCCGGACGGGCAATGAGGGCACTGGGCTGGCTGCGTCGAAACGCTCGGCGAATTCAGGTCTTCGGCGGCGTGCTCCTCGTCGCGGTCGGCATCGCCCTGCTGACCGGACTGTGGAACGAGGTGGTGTCGTGGGTGCGCGATGCGTTCGTCAGCAACACCACACTTCCGATATGACGCAGTCGCTTTCGGGCCCTCCGCGCCGTCGCTCGGGACTCCTGTGCTGATCGTGAAGCGCCGAGGCGGTCATGGCGAATCGACGGCGGGATCGGAATGGGGACGGTGATGGCCACGTCTGCTGCCCCCCGACGCTGGGTGGTGCGAGCTGTGTTGCTCGGGGTTGCACTGCTAGCGGGCGTTACCGCTGCCGCGATCGGCGCCCTGGCACTGCCTGAGGCGCTGGCGGTGACCGGGCTGAGCGATCCCGGGCCGGTCACCACCTACGGGCTGTCCTTCTTGCGCGCCGCTGGAGAGATCGCTGCGATGGTGGCGGTCGGACACTTCCTGTTCGCGGCGTTCCTCGTTCCGCCGCAGGCAAGTGGAGTGCTCGACGTCGACGGGTACCGGGCGCTTCGGGTCGGCGCTGCCGCTTGCGCGATCTGGGCGATGTGCGCTGCGCTGTTGGTGGCGCTGACGATCTCCGACGTGTCGGGGGTGCCGTTGACTGAGCTCACACCGCTGGACATATGGTCGGCGGCCGACCTCGTCGAGACCACCGCGGCGTGGCGCACCACCTCGATTCTGGCCGCGGTCGTCGCGGTAGCGAGCCTGCCGGTGCTGCGGTGGTCGTGGACGCCTGCCCTACTGGCGGGCGCCCTGGCGACGTTGATGCCGCTGGCCGTGACGGGGCACTCCTCGTCGGGCGGCTCACACGACATCGCGACCAACAGCCTGATCATTCACCTGGTTGCTGGGTCATTGTGGGCCGGCGGATTGCTGGCGCTGCTTGGGCACGCGCTGCGCGGCGGCAGCCACACCGACATCGCCGCCCGCCGTTTCTCGGGTCTGGCGCTGTGGTGCTTCGCGGCGATGGCCGTAAGTGGATTTGTCAACGCGGCGGTCCGGATCGACGTGTCGACCATCTTCGACAGCACCTACGGGCTCCTCGTCGTGGGGAAGGTGACAGTGCTGGGCGGCCTCGGTGTGATCGGCTGGCGACAGCGGCGGTCGTCGATCGTTGCGCTGCAGCGTGATCCGACGTCGCGCCGACCGCTGCTGCGGCTCGCACTCACAGAAGCCGCCCTGTTTGGCGTCGCAGTCGGCCTGGCGGTCGGGCTCGGTCGCACGCCACCGCCGCCCGCGACGCGCGAACCCGTTCCGGCCGAGGCTGCGCTCGGCTTCGACCTCACCGAGGCGCCGACGATCGCGCGGGTGTTGGTCGAATGGCGGTTCGACCTGATCTTCGGCACGGCGGCGGTCGTCATGGCCGGCGTCTACCTTGCTGCGGTGTATCGGCTGGCTCGCCGCGGTGCCCCGTGGTCGACGCGGCGCACCGTATCGTGGCTGATCGGCTGCGTCGTTTTGTTGTTCGCCACTTCGTCAGGACTCGGCATGTACATGGCGGCGATGTTCAGCATGCACGCCGTCGCTCAATTGGTGCTCACGATAGTGGTGCCGGTGTTGCTCGTGCAGGGCGCACCGGTGACCCTCGCGCTGAGGGCCTTGCGGGCAGCCGAACCCAATGCGGTGCCGGGGCCACGCGAATGGCTTGTCAGCGCGCTGAATTCGTCACTGCTGCGTTTTATCGCTCATCCATGGACGGCGCTGACGCTTCTCGTGGTGGGCGTGTACGGGCTCTGCCTCGAAGTGGTCTTCGATGCTGCCGTAAGCGAACACGCCACGCACATGCTGATGATCGGGTACTTCCTGCTCAGCGGTGCGCTGTTCTTCACCGCCGTCGGCGGCGTCGAGCCGGTGGTGCCACGGCCGATGCCCAAGCGGGGCCGGATCGCGATGCTGTTTCTCGCGCTGTCGCAGTTCATCATTGCCGGGGTCGTGGTGATGAACATGCGTGAGGTTCTCGGTGGCGCCTTCTACGGCTCCTTGAAACTGAGCTGGCATGCGAACTTGCTGGGCGACCAGCGGTTGGGAGGTCAAGTGATCGCCGCCGGCGGGGTTGTGGCAATGCTGGCGGTGCTCGCGGTGCTGATCCTGCGGCGCCGCCGCTCGACTGCGATCGAGCAGAGGACGGCTGCGCCGAGCCTGGGCTCATGACGACGAGGACCGCATTGTCGGCATAGCGGCTGCATCACATTGGTCCTCGGGATAAGCGCGTGCGTGGCCCCGACCCGGTATCGCGCAATGCTCTCGCCCGTTCACAGGGACTCCCCTTCTCCCGCAGGTGATTTCGGGTCATGCCCAGGCCGTCTAATTGTCCCGTCTGCGGTGAGAGCTCAGGCGCCGACGACAGCACCTTTCGAGCCGTGTTCGTCAGGATCCGGCAGGCGGCCGATCTGATGACGCGGGGCGTGGGGTGCGGGGCCCGGCCGCATCATCATCATCATCCGAACCAGTGCAGCTGGCCACCCGCTTGCATCTCGGACTGATGGTCGCCCACCACGCAGAGGCGATTCGAGATGGCGCGTACTGAGGTCGAAGCGAGACCTCACCGCGACGGAACCGACTTCGCGCAGAAGCCATCTCCCTGTCAGCCAACGCGAGATCGGCGCACTGCGGTCGATGTCGACCCCTCAGATCGCCGTCGACGCGGGGTGCTGCCGTCATGTTCGCGCCCGCACACGTCCCGAGTTATGGAACCGGTGCGCCAAGAGCTGTCGGCAGTCACCGCGGCTATCCGTTCAATGCCTGTTCGACTGCGGCCTTCAAGTCGTCGTAGCTCCTGAATTCCACTTCGGTTCCGTCGATGAAGAAGGTCGGTGTGCCCTTGACTCCGAGGGCCTTACCGTCAGCGACATCGACATTGACACGATCGAGTGTGGCGGGGTCGTTGTAGGCAGCATCGAACGCCGCCATGTCGAGCCCGAGTTCGGCTGCGAATCCGCGGAATCGGGAGTCCGCCGGAGTTTGTTGTTCGCCCCACTCGCTCTGCGTCTCGTACATCTTCTTGTACATCGGCTCGAACTTGTCCTGTTGGGCGGCCGCCTCGACCGCGCGCGCCGCCCGCTCTGCGTTGAAGTGAGACTGAATGGGGAAGTAGCGGATGACGAAGTTGACGCGGTCCCCGTACTCGGCGCGCAGCTGTTCGACCATCGGGAAGGCCGCGCGACACGCTTCGCATTCGAAGTCAAGGAACTCGACGAAGGTGACATCGCTGTTCGGCACGGTGGTGAGGCGGCGACTGTTGTCCCGGACCAGCTGACCGACGTCTTCACCCTGGCCTTGCGCGGAGGTGGGGGCGTCCTTGTCCTGGGCCGAGAGATACACGCCAACCCCGATGATCATGGTGATGACCGCGAAGACGGTCAGCAGAATGCGTGTGAGAGGTGCCATTGGAATGCGTCCTTCATGAGTTTCACCGAACGTCTGTGATGCGCCGGCGCAGCCCTGTACCGCAGCACCAACCCGAACCGCGCCCGCGGTTGAGCATCGCGTGTCCGACTATATACGGAGGAAGACCGTAGATCGGTCATGCCCTCGGCTGGCGCCAGATCGGACGCTTGGGCGCGGATTCGATGGACGGCCGTCGAGAGAGACGCCACATTCCCCACCAGGCGACCGGTGCGAGAGCGACGACGGTCCACATTCCGGGCACGTAGCCGGCCCCGCCGGGATCGAGCCACGGGAACACCACAAAGTGCGCCAACTCCGTGAGACCTAACGAGGCGAAGAACGTCCATGCCAGGTATCGGCCGATCGGGCGGCCGCGCCGCATGAGGGCGGGAATTAACAGCCAGGCGCCCGCGGAGACGGCGACGAGCAGCACCACGGGCACCGAGTTCACCGCAGGGGTTGGCACACCCGTGACCGCCGCTAGGAATGCGAAGAACCCCATCTGCTTCTCTTCGACGCGGTGGGCAAGGAACAACAACAGGGCGATCCAATATGGCGCGCGAATGTCGGCCCAGCCGCCGCCACTCGGCCACACCAGCCACAGAAGCAAGCCCCCGACGAACCCGGCGGTAAAGATGAGCATGGTTGCCAGTCCGAGCGCCCAATAGCCCACGCTCAACGCCGCGGTCGTTAGCGCGACTGCGGCGGCGACGGCCGGCCACGGCCGCGCGTTCTGGTTCGACGTCGTGACTGACATCGCCCTTCAGTCCCTTCGCCCGCCCACGAGTGCGGCGAGAGCGGCGGGCGCGGCCCACGGGGTCATGAGGCCCGCGCCGACCCGACCGGTGTTGCCCCCGGGATAGCGTCCGGTCAGCGATCCCGGCGCAGCGACGATCAGGCGAACAACCTGGCCGAAAGCTTCGCGACGGTCTCGTTGGCGCAGCGCCAAGGCCCGCATCGCCGCGTGATTGTAGGTGTGTGGCCAAGGGTCGGGTTGCGACACGATGTGTGCCCGTTCCCAATGCCGCCACCGCTGCTTGGCGGATGGTGTGCGCTTTGCAGCGGCCATCTCCCGCCGATACGCCTCCCGGGGGCGGCGCGACGGCGCTGCGCCCGACCGGCACAGACGACGAGTGTGCGCGGTGCTGCTCAATACCAATTCCGGTTCGGCAGTAGGTCGATTCGCGGCGGCGAAGGCATTTCGCGGTCGCACCATCACCAGTGGTGTTCACTTCGACGGATCGACTCGTCACGGGGATTTGTGGGTTCTGCAGCGCAGCAGGTGCATCCGCCGCTGCGGGTTTCCCGACGATCAAGGACCACCGGTGTGAGCGCCGGCGTCGGGGCGCAGCAGGCATCGACGGGTGTCGGGGGGGTGGGGAGGGTGATGTGGTGCGCCGCCGCTGCAGCCATCGGCTGCGGTTCGACGCCGGGTAGGGGATGGGTGCGTGCGGCGCGGATCGCGTTGAGGATGACGAGTACTTCTGCCGCCTCGTGGATCAATACCACGGTGGCCAACCCGAGAACCCCGAAGGCGGCGAGGGGAATGAGGATGGTGATGATCGCCAGCGACAGTCCGATGTTCTGCAGCATGATTTTGCGGGCTCGGCGGGCGTGAGCGAGGACTTGGGGGAGGTGACGCAGATCCTCGCCCATCAGCGCGACGTCGGCGGTTTCGATGGCGACGTCGGTGCCCATCGCTCCCATGGCAATGCCGATGTCGGCGGTGGCTAGTGCGGGGGCGTCGTTGACCCCGTCGCCGACCATGGCGATGGGCCGGCCGCCGGAGAGTTCGGACAGCAGGCGTGCTTTGTCTTCGGGAAGCAGGTCGGCGTGCACGACTGTGATGCCGGCGGCTTCGGCCACGGCCATTGCCGTGCGGGAGTTGTCGCCGGTCAGCATCGCGGTGGTGATGCCCAGCTCGTGTAGTTGCCGTACCACTTCCGGCGCTTCGGGGCGCAGCTCGTCGCGGACTGCGATCGCCGCCACCACCACGGCGTCGCATTCGAGCAGGACCACTGTCGCCCCGGCCGATTGGAGGCGCACGACGTCGGCGGCGAATTCTCCGGCCGCGACCCAGCCCGGCTTCCCCAAACGGATCCTGCGACCCTCGACGCGGCCACTCATGCCATGGCCGACAACGGCTCTCACGTCTTCAGCCGCGACGATGTCGGGGCCTGCAGCGTCGGTAATTGCCCGGGCCAGTGGGTGCCCACTACGGGACTCGACTGCGCTGGCGAGGTGCAGGGCTTCGGCCTCGCTGACGCCGCTGGCGGTCACCGTCTCTATCACTTGCGGGCTGTTTCGGGTCAGGGTGCCCGTCTTGTCAAGGGCAATCACGGCGATGCGTCCGAGTTCCTCGACGGCGGCGCCTCCCTTGACGAGGGCGCCTTGTCGGCTGGCAGCGCCGACGGCGGCGACGACGGTGAGTGGCACCGCGATGGCCAGGGCGCAGGGTGAGGCGGCGACGAGGACCACGAGTGCGCGTTCGAGCCACAGCATCGGCTCGCCCACCAGCGCGCCAATCGCCGCAACTGCTGCGGCCAGGACCATGATTGTTGGGACGAGAGGGCGGGCGATCCGGTCCGCCAACCGCTGACCCGCACCCTTGCGCTCCTGAGCCTGTTCGACGATGTGAACGATGCGGGCCAGCGAGCTTTCGGCGGCGACGGCGGTGACGGCGACTTCGACCGCTCCACCGCCGTTGATCGCACCGGCATGCACCTCGCTGCCGGGTCCCGCCTCGACTGGAACCGATTCTCCGGTGATCGCCGACACGTCCAAGCTGGTGCGACCGGAGGTGATGACGCCGTCGGTGGCGGCGCGGTCTCCTGGCCGTAGCACCATCACGTCGTCGATGAGCAAATCGTCTGGGCGCACAGGGGTTTCGTGGCCGTCGCGGATCACGGTCGCCGTTGGCGGCACGAGCGACAGCAGGGCGCGCAGGCTTCGGCGGGTTCGGGTGACGGCGTAGTGCTCGAGTCCTTCGGCGATGGAGAACAGGATTCCCAGCAGCGCGGCTTCTTCGACCTGTCCAAGCGCCACGGCGCCGACCGCGGCGATCGTCATCAGCGTGCCAACGCCGACGCGGCCGTGTCGAAGACTGCGAACGGCTCCGGGCGCGAACGTTGCGGCCCCGGCGGCAACCGCCGCGAGCTCAAGTCCCAAGCCGATGGAGGAAAGACCGCTTCGGTGCAACGCCCAGCCGCCGAGGAGCAACGCCGCCGCCAGGGCCGCCAGCTGCAGTTCGCGGACTCCCCACCACTTGTCCGGTCCCGATCCGGGCTCGGTGTCGACTCCATTGGCCGCGGGCCCGCAGCATGGGTCAGACATGGCGTGCCTCGGAGGCCGGTTGACGGTAACCGTGCGCCAGCACGGCCTCGGTCAAGGATCGGCCGCGGTCGGTGAGTCGGTACATCACCATCCGGGCTTGCCGCCGAGAAGTCACCAGACCGGCGATCTTGAGCTGCCGCAGGTGGTGGGATACGAGGTTCTGCGACTGCCCGACCACCCAGGCCATGTCACATACACACAGTTCCTCGCCGTCGAGCAGCGCTGAGGCGATCGTCAGTCGCGTCGGGTCGCTCAGAGCCCGCGCCGCGGTTGCCAGTGATTCGGCGTCGACGAGTGACGGTAGCCGGGAACGAATTCGCTCGGCATGGGGCAGGTCCAAGCACAACAGATCGCAGTGATCAAGCCGCGGCTCGCTCATCCGAACATACTAACGGACGTTAATATGTCGGAGAGAGGAGGGGCTGCACGGGGCCGGCGTGCAAAGGGAGCGCAGGGCTGCCTACGTCGAACGGGACACGAGCCGACCTCGGGCTGCCTCGCGACGGCACCCCTACCATCCGCCGGCTCTGCATGTGCGGAGATGGATAGTAGGAACCGGTGCTTACCCGGCGTGCCGTCGGCCCTGATGCCCGTGGGGCTGACAAGCTACGCGCGTGAGAGCCGTCGTCACCGGACTTGTCGCTATGACCGTGTTGCTCTGCGCGCCGACACCCGTCGCCACCGCTGAGATCGGACAGCGCATCGCACAGGCAGACGCCTACCTCGCTACTCGTCCTGGCACGGTGGGCTACGTGCTTCGCGACCGGACGACCGGACAGGCTCACCGCAACGACGCGGCTACCACGATGATGTGGACCGCATCCACTATCAAGCTAGCGATGGTGGTTGATCTGTTGACTCGGGCTCGCGCCGGCCAGATCGCCTTGACCCCAGCCGACCGCCAACTCATGGCCAACATGATGCACTCATCGGACAGCGACGCTGCCGATACGCTTTGGGAACGCTACAGCGGACCCGACAACATGGCGTTCAACCGCAATTTCGCCACGTACGGACTTACCAGCCTGCAACCGCAGCAGGGTTTCAGCGGCACCTACCCGTACTGGGGTTTCCAAAAGGCCACGAGCGAAGACCTCGACCGGCTGATGAACTACACCCTCACCAGCTTGCCTGCGGCCCAAACCGCGGCCATTGTGTCGGAGATGCAACACCTCGACGCCAACCAGCAGTGGGGAGTGTGGGGAGCGGGCGCGGCCATGACTCCCGGCAACAAGAACGGGTGGTCCCAAGAACAGGGCGGCTGGGTCGTCAACAGCGTCGGTTTCGCCGGCCCTCGACAACGCTACACATTGGCGATCATGAACTCGCTCAACGGCGAAGGCGCCTACGACGACGGCGTGGAAACGACCACGCGGCTGGCGCAGATTCTGCTGGCGCCCGCTTAGCGGGATTCACCACCAACGGACCTAGGAAAACGTCCCAGAACGGGAAGAAACCTGCCGACGGCTTGACCATAGGACCGGTAGGCGTCCCCGTGCGTGTGAACGAGGTATGGCTCCTCCACCACGCGGACCTGCAATTCGATCGCCACGACCAGAAGAATCAATGCAGCCAGCGCCAACACATTCGGGACCATCAACGCCACGCCGGTCGCGAACGACAGCATCGCCGTGAAGATCGGGTTGCGCACAACCGCGAACGCGCCGCGGCGCACCAGGGTCGTAGACTCCTGCGGATCGACGCCTATCCGCCACGAATCGCCCATGTCGTTCTGCGCGTACAGCGTTCCGGCGAGACCCCCGAGTGCCAACACGGACCCCAATGCCTGAAGCCCCCAGGCCTCGAAAGCGGCGATTGGGGCTAGCACGCCAAACACCTGCAAAGCCGGCGCGAGGAGACCGAGCACCATGGCCACAACGAAACCGACGCCGGCGGCCCATTCCGGTGAGCCGGGCCGGCCGCTGATTCCGTGGAAGCCGGTGGAACCAGTAAGCCGATACTGGCGCCAACTCCGCCAGCCGAACCCGAGTGCGACGAACATCAAATACAGAGCTAGAGCACCTATTGCAGCCACCGCAACCACCTCCAAAATCAAACATATGCAAACATTGCAATATATGCAACTATCCAAAGAATGAGAGTGATCTGCAGGCCCGGCGCTAACTCGATGACGCGAGTCGCGTAGGCGCCATGTCCCCGCTTCTAAACCGGTGAGACCTTCCCCGGGCCACCAGTTCTGCTGGTGCGAGACATGTCCGTGGTTGGCGGTGATGCCCCCTGCCGATGACATCACCGGCTTGTTACGCGCACCATTGGCACATGAGAGTGGAGATCGTCTATTTCGAAGGGTGTCCGAATTGGCAGGAAGCCGGTGCCCTTGTGGGCGCGGCAGCAGCCGGACTGGTCGACGTCGAGATCACGTATCGGCGGGTCGCTACGGATGATGAGGCGGCGGCCTTGTCGTTCGCGGGCTCTCCAACGATTCTCGTCGATGGCATAGACGCTTTTGACGATGCGGTGCCGGTGATGGAGTTGGCGTGCCGGCTATATCAGACCGACGCCGGTTTGATGGGTTTGCCGACGGTTACCCAGCTCTTGGAGGCGTTGCGGCGGCGGCTGCCGATCGACTGATCGCGGCGTGCGGGCAGGCCAAGGCTTCGGTCAGATTGCGGCATGAATCTACCGAGCTGCACACTGACTCCTTCCGGTCGCGGGCAATGACTGAACCGGCTGCGGCGTGACGCTGGATCGCCCGAGCGCGCGGCGCGTACCGACGGGTTGGTGAGGCGTCTTCATCGAATCTTCATCGGAACTCGAACCGACCCATACGCGGAGTCCTGAGGCTGGACCGAGGCGGCGAGAGCGCTTGCCGTGTGTGTGGACGCATGGTGTCAGGAAGATGTATGAGAAGGGATGTGCGATGCAGCACAAGCGATACCGAACTGGGTTTGCGGCGATGGCGGCGGCGGCCCTGTTCGTCAGCGCCTGTTCGAATGCGACAACCGACTCTCAGTCATCGACCAGCAGCCCGGCGGCACCATCGGCCTCGCCCAGCGCTGCCAGCAGCGACGCTACCCATAACGACGCTGATGTGACGTTCGCCCAAGGCATGATTCCTCATCACCAGCAGGCGATCGAGATGAGCGACATGCTTCTCGGCAAGCAGGGCATCGATCCCGAGGTCATCTCACTCGCTGACGAGATCAAGAATGCTCAAGGCCCCGAGATCGAGCAGATGCAGGGTTGGCTCCAGGAGTGGGGGGCGTCGTCCTCGCCTGCACCTGCGACCAGCACCGCTATGCCTGGCCACGACATGCCTGCTCACCAGATGCCCGGCCGCGACATGGGCAAGATGCCTGGTATGGGCGGCAGCGGTCACGGCATGATGTCGGAAGCCGACATGGCTGCGCTGCAGAACGCGCAGGGCGCGGAGGCGAGCCGACTTTTCTTAACGCAGATGATCGCCCATCACAAGGGCGCAATCATGATGGCGCAGCAGGAGATCGACAACGGCCAGTTCCCCGCGGCGGTGGAGATGGCGCGCAACATCGTGTCCTCTCAGCAAGCGGAGATCGACACGATGCAGGGCATGCTGGACAAGTAGCGAGTTGCGGCGCCTGCCGGTCAGATTCGCGCTGAGTCAGCCGTGACAGGGGTTTGCTCGGTGCGCTCCGGGGTGATCGGCATGGCGAGGGTGAATGTTGCGCCGCCGCCGGGGCCCGCGCTCGCTACGGAGATGGCTCCGCCGTGGGCCTCGACCAGCGCTTTGGCGATGGCGAGCCCTAAACCGGCGCCGCCGTGCTCGCGGTCGCGGGCGGAGTCTGCCCGATAGAACCGCTCGAACACCCGGTTGACGTGCTCGGCGGCAATCCCTTCACCGGTGTCGGCGACGGCGATCCTCAACCGGTCGCCGTCGCGGACACAGTTGACTTCGACCGAGCCGCCGGAAGGCGTGTGCCGCAACGCATTTTCCAGCAGATTGCCCAGGACTTGGGAGAGTCGTTGCTCGTCGGCCCACAACGGCGGTAGCGCCTTCTGGAGGCGTACGCGTAGTGCGACTCCCTTGTTGTCGTAGCGTTCCTGCGCCGCGGCGACGCATCGGTGTGTCAAGCGGTCGACGTCAATGTTGGCGTACGACATGGAAACTGAACTTTCCTCGGCCTTGGCCAAGGCGGCGACGTCATTGGAGAATCGCACCAGCCGGCGGGTTTGGTCACGCAGCATGGTTGCCGTCTGCGGCGTCAAAGTGCGCACCCCGTCTTCGAGTGCCTCAATATAGGCCTCTAGCACCGCGACCGGTGTGCGGATCTCGTGCGCCAAGTCTCCAAAGAGCCGCTGTCTTGTCGAATCCACGGTTTGGAGCCGGGAAGCCATCTGGTTGAAGGCAGTGGAGAGTGCGTCGAAATCGTCGCCGAGGCGCGGCGATGACACGCGGACATCGTAATTCCCTTGAGCGACATCGGTGGCAGCGGAGGCAACCTCGGTGACGGACCGTTGGAGCCGTCGACTGACGTAGAAGCTGACGGCAAGCGCAGCCAGTGCCGACACCGCCAGGGCGCCCCCGATGGACATCACCGTCGCGTAGCCGTAGGCCTCCTCGGCGTGGACTTCCTCTGGCGAGTTCATCGGCACCCCCGCGCGGTGAAGATGCTCGCGAAACAGCGGAGGTCCGACGACGGCGGCCACCACCGCGGTCGTCACGGCCCCGGCTGCCAGCACAATCGCTTGGGCCGCCAGCAGCCGCAAGCCGATACCAGGACGGCCCCTCCGTCGACGTCGGCGAGCTGTGGACGCAGGCGGGGGAGTCACTGTCCGGTCCCCATCCGATATCCCACACCTCGCACCGTGGCGATGTAGCGCGGGCGTGCGGCATCATCGCCGAGTTTGCGCCGCAAGTGCCCGATGTGGACGTCGACGAGGTGCTCGTTGCCGACCCAGGGCCCGTCGCGAACAATTTCGAGAAGTTGACGCCGACTCAGCACAATGCCCGGCCGGCCTGAGAGCGCTTCGAGGATGTCGAACTCTGTGCGGGTCAACAAGATCTGTTCATCGTCGATGCCAACCTCACGGGCGGCGACGTCGACACTCAGCGCACCGAACCGACGCGGTGGTGCCACCTCACGTTCGGCGGTTGCGGTGGCCGATTGCAGGACGCGGGGCCGCCGCAGCATGGCCCGCACGCGCGCCACAAGCTCGCGCGGGCTGAAGGGTTTGGTGATGTAGTCGTCGGCGCCGACAGTGAGACCGAGGACTGTATCGAGTTCGGTATCACGAGCGGTGAGCATGACGACGTAGGCGTCGGAAAACGTGCGCAACTGTCTGCAGACTTCCAGTCCATCAATGCCGGGCAGGCCAAGGTCGAGAATGACGACATCGGGATCGAAGTCGCGCGCGACAGCGATAGCGTCGACACCGTTTCCGGCCACCACGGCCTCGAACTGATCGCGTTCCAGATAGCTAGCCACCACTTCGGCCAGCGGCAGTTCGTCGTCGACGACCAGCGCGCGGTATCCCTTCGCGTGCTCAGGCGATCTACCCGGGTGGTGCTCCATGCTCCACATGGTGCCCGCCGAAGCGGCCGCGGCGCCGCACGACTGCCGGAACGGCGCAATCTTCAGCAGATCTTTACGAGACTCATACCGATTCCATCCTGCAGCTGAGTGACGCTCACTGGAGCAATGATCAATACCTGTGGATGAGGCTCGGCGAGGTGGCCTGAAAGTGGGCGCACCTTCCCGAGGATGATCATCACGGAATCAGGTATTCGATCAAGACCGGCGTTGGCGCGCTGGTTGGGAAGGTACGCCCATGCTCACCGTAGTTCACGATGCCGAGGA
>NZ_JBTBFV010000050.1:0-40143 GCF_054786995.1 Mycobacterium sp. ZZG | reverse complement strand
CACTGGGAAAGCCCGCACCACCCGGCGACACGGGACCACCCCGCCATACCCAGAACCACACAACCGGATTCGCGACGCAATCGCATCTCAACGCACGACTGCCATCACCCTCGACGAAAAATCCGGGCTAGGGCGACGCCGCCGGCGCCGAGCAGCACGGCCAGGGAGGTGAAGCCATCGGTACGGGCGTGCAGCCCGTCGGCGATCAGGGCGGCCGACCCGATTTGGCGTCCGACGCGGATGCGGTAGACCGCGACGAGTTCGTTGCCGATGAAGCCGACCAGCCCGGCCACGGCGACCCATCCGAGGTGTTGGATCGGAACCGGGTTGATCAGCCGGCGAACGGATTCGATGCCGGCGATGATGGCCGAGAGAGTGATCATCGCGACCACGAAGAGTCCGGCCAGGTCTTCGGCGCGGCCGTAGCCGTAGGTGTAGCGGCGGGTGGCGGCCTTGGTGCCCAGCGCGAAAGCGATCCACAGCGGGATGGCGGTCAGGGCGTCGGAGAAGTTGTGGATGGTGTCGGCCAGCAAGGCTACCGACCCGGAGATCACGACGATTACCAGCTGCGCGATGGAGGTCGCTGCGAGCGCGAGGAGGCTAATCTTGACTGCGCGGATGCCCGCGGCACTGGATTCCAGGGCCCCGTCGATGCTGTCGGAGGCGTCATGGCTGTGCGGGGCGAAGATCTCCTTGATCGCTGCGCGCAGGCCTTTGGGGTGATCGTGGCCGTGATCTAAGCCGTGGTCGTGACCGGCGTGTTCACCGTGGTCATGTCCGACAGCCGCGGCGGGTCGGGCCTTGTGCATCATGTGCGGCGTCCCTTCGATCGGATCGGCGTGGGGTCGACGGTGGCGGGATGCAGGGTGGCCAGGTCGGCGGCGTCGCGGTGATGGCCCGGCACATCTGGTCCGGCGTGTTCGGCGTTGAACACCGCGTCGGTGACAAGTTGACCGATGTGGTCGTTGTCGAGGCTGTAGAAGATCGTGGTGCCCTCGCGGCGGGTCCGCACCAGCCGCGCCATCCGCAGCTTCGCCAAATGCTGAGATACCGACGGCGCTGGTTTGCCGATATGGGTCGCCAGGTCGTTGACCGACATCTCGCGGCTCACCAGCGCCCACAGCACCTGAACTCGAGTGGCATCGGCCAACATCCGGAACACCTCGACCACCAGATCGACCTGGTCGTCGGGCAGCCGACGACTACAAGCCCCTTTATCTGCATTCATGCGCAGATAATAGTAGGAGTATGGAGCGAGTGTAAAACGTTGATCAGGTGGTGGCCCGGGCCACGCGGGCGTGGGCCAGGCGCGATCACTGCGCCCCGTCATTCAAGCGTCGCTGATTCAGGCTGATCACCCGGCGGTCACTCATCGCGACGGCTCCATCCAGATTGTCTGCAAAGCAGCGTGTTTCGGCGATGCGGCGGGCCTCCACGGCGACCCCTCGACCACCCACGCCATGAAATCATTTGCCCGCTTCAACCGATCGGCGTCGCGAGTGTTCCAGGGGTTTGAGGCCGAATCCGATTCATCGAGATAGCCGGTTTGCGCGCGATAACGCCGCAGTGGCGTTGGAGGACGAGCCGAGTTTGGCTAGTTCGACGGTTGGCCATGTCAGCGTTAATGGGCCCCGGCCGACACGACGGGGGCAGCTTGATGCCCCGCTTACCCCATCGACCCCTAGACCAACACTCAGCAAACTAGTTTCCGGGTAGGCGCCCAAAGGAGCGGCAGCCATCCAATACGACAAGCTGCTTAGGAAGCCTTATCGCCGACGGCCGCTTTCAGCACGACGAATACGGCGGAATCGAATATGGAGGGTTACCAGTCGCGCCGGGATTACCTGCCCTACAAGGGATTACATCGGTCAATTATGCTGTCTGGTCTCACCGCATGTGGCAGTTCTGGCGTGTTCCCGCTGAATGAGTCCAGCAAGTTCTAGAGTCCTGTGGCCCGATGTCGGGCGAGAAGGGACGATGGACGTATGGCTGGTCGGAAGCGGCATTCCGCGGAGGACATCGTGCGCAAATTGCGCCGTGCGGATGAGCTGACCGCGGAGGGCAAGACCGGCGAGGAGATCGCGGCCGAGCTGGAGGTGTCGCCGGCGACGTTGTACAACTGGCGCCGCAGTTACGGCGGGATGGACACCGACGCGGCCAGGGAGCTCAAGGAGTTGCGCGAGCAGAACGCCCGCCTCAAGCGGCTGCTGGCCGAGGCTGAACTGGTCAAAGACGCGTTGCGGGAGGTCGCCAAGGGAAAATTCTGAGCCCAGCTGCCAAGCGCCGCGCCGTCGACATGCTCACCACTACGATGGGCATGTCGGAACGGTTGGCGTGCAAAGCCGTTGGGCTGGCCCGCTCCACCTGCCGCCGTCTGTCTCAAGCCGAGACCCCCGCCGATCCGGACCTCGAGATCCGGGCCTGGTTGCGCTCCTACGCCACCAAACACCCCTGCCACGGGTTCCGGCGTGCCTGGGCGACGCTGCGCTACGACGAGCGCCGTGAGGTCAACAAGAAGAAGATCCACCGCCTGTGGCGCGAAGAGGGCCTGCAGGTCAAGATCCGCAGTCCGCGCAAGCGGGCCGGGGTGTCCTCGATCCCGCCAGTCGAGGCTGACGCTCCGAACGTGGTGTGGGCGATCGATTTCCAATTCGACTCCACCATCGACGGCAAGGCCATCAAGATCGCGTCGATGGTCGACGAACATACGCGGGTGTCGCTGCTGAACATCGTGGAGCGGTCGATCACCGCCGACCGTCTGGTCGACGAACTCAAGAAGGTCTTCGCCGCGGCCGGCGGCCCGCCGACGGTGCTGCGCATGGACAATGGGCCCGAATTCATTTCCCAAGCGCTGCAACAGTTCTGCGATCGCAGAGTGGGGATGTCCTACATCCCGCCAGGAACGCCATGGAACAACGGACACATCGAATCCTTCAACAACCGACTACGCAAGGAGTGCCTCAACCGCAACCACTGGAACACCGTTCTCGAGGCCCGCGTGGTCATCGGCGACTTCAAGGAGGAACACAACCACCGACACCGCCACTCGGCCCTGGGCTACCAGACTCCAGCCGAGTACGCTGCCGTCTGCAGATGTAGCCACACCCCGGTGGCCTGCAGCATCAACTGAATCTGGATCACACCAACCCGACTCAAGAACCGGGTGGACTCAGAAACGGGGACTCGCCAGTTCCGCAATGAAGATGACGGTTCGACATTCCGCGGCCCATGCTGCGATCGCACGGCCCCGGGTGCGCTGCGTCGCCTCAGCAGCCGGCGCACGGTTCCACGGTGGGCGCGCAGTACGAGGTCGCCTTCGTATTTATTAGCGATTGACGTTAAAACCGTGCCGCGTTACTACTGGGCCCTGACCCCGTGTGTTGGACACGCTGAATCCCGCAAGATTGGCGGGGAAAGCGAGATGATCGACACCGATGGCAAGGAAGAATTACCCGGACGAGTTCAAGCGGGATGCGGTGGCGCTGTACCGAGATACCGAGGGCGCCACGATTACCCAGATCGCCGAGGAGCTCGGCATCAGTGGGGTGACGCTCTCAGCCTGGTGCAAGGCCGCGGGAGTGCCGATCAGGCATCGCAACCCCAGTGCGGCCGATGGGCCGGTGGCGGGCGCAGAGACCCCGGAGCAGGAGTTGGCCCGGCTGCGGGCTGAGAACAAGGCGTTACGCGCCACCGAGGCTCGGCTGTCGACCGAGCGCGACATTCTGCGGTCGGCGGCCAAATATTTCGCCGGGGAGACGAACTGGTGAGCCGCTTTCAGTTCGTCGCCGACCACTCCGACACCTACCCGGTGAAGTGGCTGTGCGCGGTCGTGGAGATCGCGCGTTCCTCGTTCTACGCCTGGCTGGCCGGCGCTGACGGGCGCGCCGCCCGTGCTGCTGCTGACCAGGCGCTGGCCGCGCGGATCCGCACCGTCCACGACGAGGACAACACCTACGGGGCGCCGCGGATCACCGCTGAACTCAACGACGGTGCCCCCGAGCAGGAGCGGGTCAACCACAAACGGGTGGCCCGGGTGATGCGCGATGCCGGCATCGCCGGTTACCGCCGTCGACGACGGGTCAAGACCACGGTGGCTGATCCGGCCACGCGGAAGGTCCCGGATCTGCTGGGCCGGGATTTCACCGCCGCGGCGGCCAACGAGAAGTATGTCGGCGACATCACCTACCTGCCGTTGGCGACCGGTGCGAATCTGTATCTGGCGACGGTGATCGACTGCTTCTCCGGGCGGGTGGCGGGGTGGGCGATCGCCGATCATATGCGCACCGAACTGGTCGAAGATGCCCTCAAAGCCGCCGAGGCGCTGCGTGGATCACTGGCGGGTGCTGTGTTTCATTCAGATCACGGAAGTCAGTACACCTCACAGGATTTCGCGGCACTCTGCGCAGATCTGCGCGTCGTCCAGTCTATGGGTGGGGTGGGGTCAAGTGCTGATAACGCGCTCGCCGAATCGTTCAACGCCTCCCTCAAACGCGAAATCCTGCAGGACCGCAGCCAGTGGCTCGACGCCGCCAGCTGCCGCCGTGAAGTGTTCCGCTGGCTGGTCCGCTACAACCTGAGGCGACGGCACTCCCGCTGCGCTTATTCCAGTCCCGCCACCTACGAACGCGTCCGCGAAACCGCTACGCTGCCAGAAGCGGCGTAACCACAAATCCCGTGTCCACTACACGGGGGCAAGGCCCACTGAGGCCACGATCCGGTGCCGAGCAAGATTCTGCAATCCGTTACTCAACACTACATCGCGCGGCGATGATAAAAACCCCTCCTCACAGAAGAGCTCGGGAGCAGATTGATGGATTACAACCTTGGCCCCGCGCAAGGCCGCCCACCGGTCCGATTCGAGGACCTCGACGAGGATGCACGAAGCAAGGTTACGAGGATTCTGATTGATGCCGTGAAGGAACATCAATCCGTCATCGACGCACTCAGGCTCCCCCGGAACACTTGTCAGCGTTCGCCTCGGCCTTGCGGATATCGGAAGCGTCGCACTGAAGTGCGCAAGCGTTTGATCAAAATCTTCAGTGCGTCGCCCAGACGCGCCGAGGGACACACACAAGTTTCTTGCTGGAGCCTTTTTGCGCTGGAAGCTGCGACACGTCATCAATTCGAACCAGCCCAACCGTTCAAACTAGGCGTCGAGCAACGCATCAATGCTATCTGGAATAACATGGGTCTGCTGCACGACTAGGTGACATCTGAGTTGGCTTGCCCGTGACGGGTGGGCTGGAAGGATGTCCTTGTGCCTAGGCCTTACCCCCGCGAGTTCCGCGACGATGTCGTCCGGGTCGCCTGCAACCGCGGCGATGGTGTGACGATCGAGCAGATCGCCACCGATTTTGGTGTCCACCCGATGACGCTGACCAAATGGATGCGCCAAGCCGATATCGACGAGGGCACCAAGCCCGGCAAGAGCACCAGTGATTCCGCGGAGTTGCGGGAACTTCGTCGCCGAAATCGGTTGCTGGAGCAGGAGAACGAAATCTTGCGCCGGGCGGCCGCGTACTTGTCGCAGGCCAATCTGCCGGGAAAAGGCTCTACCCGCTCGTAAGTGAGCTCGCCGCCGACGGGATTCCCGTGGCGGTGACGTGCCGGGTACTCAAGCTCGCCCGCCAGCCCTACTACCGCTGGCGGGCACATCCGGTCACCGACGCCGAAATCGTCGAGGCCTACCGGGCCAACGCGCTGTTCGACGCCCATAAAGACGATCCCGAGTTCGGGTACCGCTATCTGGTCGAGGAGGCCCGCGATGCTGGTGAGCCGATGGCCGAGCGCACCGCATGGCGGATCTGCTCTCAGCAGGGGTTGTGGAGCGTGTTCGGAAAGAAGCGCGGCAAGAACGGCAAACCCGGACCACCAGTGCACGATGATCTGGTCGAACGCGACTTCACCGCTAGTGAACCAAACGCGTTGTGGCTCAGTGACATCACCGAGCATCGCACGGGTGAGGGCAAGCTCTACCTGTGCGCGATCAAGGACGTGTTCTCCAACCGCATCGTCGGGTATTCGATCGACTCCCGGATGAAGTCCCGGTTGGCTACTGCCGCGCTCAGTAGTGCGGTGGCACGCCGCGGGGATGTGGACGGTTGCATTCTGCACAGCGACCGCGGCAGTCAATTTCGAAGCCGAAAGTTCGTCCACGCCCTGCACCATCACGGCATGGTCGGCTCGATGGGTCGTGTCGGGGCGGCCGGCGACAACGCGGCCATGGAGAGCTTCTTCAGCCTGCTGCAGAAGAACGTCCTGGACCGCCGTCGGTGGGACACCCGCGAGCAACTACGCATCGCCATCGTGATCTGGATCGAACGCACCTACCACCGCCGCCGACGACAGCTCACCCTCGGGCGGTTGACCCCGATCGAATTCGAAGCAATCATGACCACGCCGGCCAGTCAGGCCGCGTGACGCAATCTGTCACCTGATCGTGCAGCAGACCCCATCGCCTAGATCGTCGAGTAGAGCAGAGTGCTCGTACACTTGTCCTCCCTGTCAACTCGACAATCGACATCCCTTTGACGACGTCCCCATTTGGATTGCCTCCACCTACTCCATAGGTGGCGCTAGGTCGATCCCAGTTGTGGCCCGTTGTTCGATCGCTGCACGGCATGAAGCCTGCAGAGTCTCCGCGGCCTTCGCGCCGCCGACAACCTTGCTCAAGGTTTCGAGGTCTGCGTCTACGACCTCTTGCAGATCAGTTAGTCCCGCATTCTTCAGCGCGAGTAACTGTTGTCGATTGTGGCCGAGATCCAGTTGCGCTATGTCAATCAAGTCTGGTGGGATGCCAAACTCAAGACGGGTGATCGTCCTACCTACTAGAGCCCGAACCTCGCTGGCATCGTCCGGATAGAGCTCGGCCAAGACGGCGCCAACTGCAGGCAGTAGGTCACGCGTCCGATCTGCAACCGTGCGAACGACCCCAGCCATCGCGGGTCGGTTCCACACATGCTGGTTTAAATTCCTTTCCAAAACAGACATCTCGATGCCGTTGATAAAGAAAATCGCCGCTGCCGCTTTCTTAGTGCGGCGCGAGATCGCCGCTGTGTCGGGTGCGGTTTGGTGGAGGGCTCGCAGCGGCAGTCTGTCGACCTGCTGTTGCACAAGTACGTTCGTCCAGATCTGTGGCTCTGGACTATTTCTACGGCCGTTGACTGGCATGTACATCCCATCAACTTCGACGGTGAGCTGAGCCGCTGCGATGATCGTTGTGCTCTTCAGTCCGGCGATATCTATCCCGTTTAGCGCGGCGGAGAGCCGGATGATCGAGTCAACATGAACTCCCGACTCACCAGCGAAGCGACCGAGCGACGTTAGCCGGTACCCGTCAGCATCCGCTTCAAGCAATCGCGCGTTGACGAGCTGATCAAAGCCGTACCCCAGCTGGTCGCGGGTCCATTGCTGATCTCCACCTTCTCGCGCTTGCTGCGCAGCAAGGCTCGAATCCAGGAAGTCAATGACGTCATCCTCGGTGACCGATTGACCACTCTCACCATGGAATTGGGCAACAACTCGGAGCATTAAGGTGCGGGGATCACCATCTGGCACCAACTGAGAGCGCAACGGCTCCAAGTCGCCATGGACGTAGTTCCGCCATGCGTTCGCTGTGCCTAGTGTGTCATTCGGAATCAGGTAGGACTCTCCGTTCGTGGAGAATCCAAGCCGCCCAGCTCGGCCCACCATGTTCTTGTACTCGGCAACGGTGTACGGGGTCGGTGTGGGGCCGGGATGTGTGAGACCAACAATCACGACAGCTTCAGCAGGTGTGTTGACACCCATCGCGAGCGTGGTGGTGCCCACAATGACGTTCAGGCCAGAATCTGGGTCTCGAAAAGCAGTCTCGATAGCCTGTCTCTCCGTCCGATCGAGATCCGCAGTGTGCAGCGCAACCCCCTGGGACAACGTGCGTCGCAATGTCTCGGTGCTGGCGGATACTTCGCCGCTGCTCATCGCCTCTAACACCGACGTTGCAGTAGGCAGTCCAAGTGCGGTGGACAAGTACACCGCGCACCTTGCAACTTCGCCCTTGGTTTCGCGGAAGACGATGACCTTCTTCCCTTCGTCGACGAGGCGCTTTACCAAGGGAATAACGATGCTTCGGCTGCCCTCGTGATGGAGCGGCTGAATGAAGGTTGCGATGCTGCCCTCCGAACCGTCCGCGGCCACAAACTGCAGGGCACCGGACCGCCCAATCACGCCCTCCCGCAACTCAACCGGCCGCGCCGTGGAATGCAGGTGGTCACCGCCAATCCACCGGTCGAGGCCGCCTAGATCTCCTACCACGGCAGACAAGGTGATGATCTGAGGTGAGCCAACCAGACCACGCCGATTGTTGAGCAATGTCATGAGGAATTCCAAGTTGGAGCCCCGACTTCGATCTGTCAGCGTCTGCGCCTCGTCGATAACAACAACAGAGACCGAATCAAGGATATGCGGGTTAGCGAGCGCGAGGTGCGTCAGCTTCTCGTAGGTCAGAAGTGCGAAATCGTACTGGCCACGCTGGAATTCAGAGACCTGATCGCTGTAGTCACCCGTTGCCCTGAGGGTCTTGATCCCCAGAGGTCCATAGACGCGGGTGAATTGCTCGTACTTGTCGTTAACCAACGCCTTCATCGGCAGCAGAAACACCGTGCGGCCACGCGTCGCAGCCGCTTTGATCGCGGCTAGCTCACCGATCATTGTCTTGCCTGAAGATGTAGGAGCAGTCACCACCAGGTTCTTACCGTCGAGCACACCGTGGTCGTTGATTGCGCGCAATTGCAGATCGTTGAGTTGGCTGATACTGCTGGACCAAACGTCAAGCACCTCGTTTGGAAGTCCGTAATCAACAAGGGATGCAGGGTCACCCGTCGCGGGCTGACGAACCCGATCCGGGAAGATAGCACCGTACTGCGACCCCGCAGTAAACGTCGGCCAAAGCAGTGTTCCATCGACCTGCCCTCGAAGCGTCGGCGTCTGGACTCGCCACATCTGGGCCGCATCAGCAAGCACGCGCTTGGTGACGTAGCCGACTACCTTCAATACATCGATCTGATCGCCGTCGCATACGTCGTCGACTCCCTGAAGCGCCTCCAACAACCGGTAGGTGAAGAGTCCGTGACCATGCAGCGCGGATTCCAATGCTTCCTCATCGTCGGCGGAGGCCGTCAACACAAGCCGGCCGGTTCCGATGAAGCGGGACAGAATGTCGGTTGCTGTCGTACGCGTTACTCCGCGCGACGTGAGACCTGTTGCAAACACACGACTCCCAAGACCGCCTGAGAAGCAGCAGTCCAGCCCGCATAGAACCGTCTTACCGTTGATCCGGGAAAGGATGTCGGCAAGTTCGTCTAGCGGCAGCGACGTCGCTGCTAGATCTGCGACGTCAGTGTCGTAGCAGACGATCTCGTGGGTGTCCGAACCGTGGCCAGCGTAGAAGATGAACACAACGTCATCCGGCCCGGCGTCTGTTGCCAGGGCCTCCAATGCCGACCTGATTCCGTGGGCGGTCGCATCGGCATCGGTGAGCAGCACATGCGACGAGCCGGGAATTGTGTCGGCGAACAGCGCGTGTAATGCGCTGGCATCGCGCACAGCACCGCTCAGCCAATTGATTCTGGGATCGCCGTATCGGTCAATGCCGATAAACAGACTGTGGAATTTCATGTGTTCCCCCGGCATCGTTTCCTCTGGCTATTACGCGCCTCAGATATATCCTGCAAGCTTGTCACAATTCTAACACGCGCCATCACCGTAGACTGTTCGAACTCCGCTCGAACAATGACCTTACCGCTGCGGACCGAGGACGATCCCCATCGAATCTTCACGAATTAAAGGTATAATTAAGGCAGGAGGTTTCAATGGCAGCATTTGCACAGGGCAGCGAATTCAATATGGAGAGAGATGACTTCACCGCGCTGGAGATTCGCGACAGTGGGCAGGCCGGTGGTTTTCACTATTTTTTCGACACGAACCGGAACACGCTTATCACCGACTTCGTGCTGGAGGACCGTCCCCGAGTCAGCACGCTCTGCCAGATCACACTGATCAAAAAGGACAACGGCTTCTCGCCACGAATCCGCCTCTGGAAGAAGGACAAGACCAAGTTCGGCAAGCAGACGGCTGACCACACAGTCGATGCAGACGCGACTACAACTGTCATCAAGGCGACCGTCGATACCGACTCCTGCCATGACAACTTCTGGAAGCTGATCGACTTCATACAGTCGTTCATAGGGATTTCGCTGCCTGACTCGGTGTTTCGCGTCGTCACAGGTGACAGCGCGTTGCTCGCCCAGCTGCTCCAGAACCAGGACCGACAGGTCGTCCTCGATGCGGTGCAAGCGGCAGTCGGCGAGTCGCTCACGGAGCGAGATATCGGCATCATCTCGAATCGCAAGAAGCAGCTGGCAACCTTCAAATCGCTGTTGACGGACCCGAATTTCTTCGAGCAGCGACGACGCGAATTGCAGAAACCGGGCAAGCAGCCGCCCGGCGACGAAGGTGTCTGGCAGAATTTCTTTGAAAACAACCAATGGATATTCGGTTACGGGCTATCTCTGATTGCATGTGAAACACTCGACGGCGAGAAACTAGAGAAGATAACTACCGGAGCCAACATCTTCACCGGCGCCGGCAAGCGGAGCGACGCTGTGATGAGATCGAAAGGTTTTATCAGCAGTCTCGTGTTTGGTGAAATTAAGACGCCGGCCGCCCCACTACTCGAAAAGGAAGCGTATAGAAAGCCAGATGTGTATCAGACATCTCGCGAATTGAACGGGGCGGTCGCACAGGTTCAAAAAACAGCAGCAAAGGCGATTCGCCAAATTAATACGGACATCCACCGACTTTACGAAGATGACGGGACACCAACGGATATTCAGGTGTCCTCAATCCGACCGAAGCAAGTAGTGGTCCTCGGCAACCTCGAACAGCTCGCAGTCGACGGTAACCCGAATCCGGAGAAGACCTCGGCCTTCGAGCTCTACCGCAACTCAATACACGAAGTCGAGATCATCACCTTCGACGAGCTGTACGAGCGAGCACGTTTCATCGTCGAAGACGTCTAGGTCGCCCGGCATCACCGGGTAGCACGCACTGGGGTGAGGCCGCGACGGCGCGAGAGAAGCACAACATCTTTCGTGTTGACATCTCGATTCAACCCACGAAGGACCGCCTGCTGCGTCTCTGGTGTCCAGAAGATGCGCAAGCTTTCGCGTGCCCGTGTGACGGCCGTGTAGAAGATGTTGTGGGTGATGGCATCCTCGTTGGCGTCGGTTATCACGACCTTGACGGAGTCGTATTCGAGACCCTGTGCTTTGTGGATTGACACAGCATAAGCGACCTGGAATGGCACCGTCGTGTTCGTCGTGTCATCGTCGTCATCGCTTACGTCGTAGTCATAGACCGAGAAGCGCACCGTACTATCAGCAACCCACTGCAGCTCCACACCATCAACGTCGAATTCCGAGACGGCGCGGTCGAGTACGACATCGAACTGCACACTGTCCTCGAACTGCTCAATTGCGGCGATTCGACCCTTGAGGTTGTTGTAGATCACCGGCCTGAAGCGGTCGGTTTCATTGAACAGCACCGGATCACCGACCTTGTAGGTGGCAATCCCCCACCGGACGGCCCTGCCAGGGTTGCTGCTTTGCAGAAAGCGGTTGATGTTGTTGATGCCGTAGAGGCCGTCGTAGTTCAAGCACAGGATGATCTCGTCATCACCCTGAGCCTCGAACAGGGTCTTGTCGAGTACGGACGAGTAACCGTTGCGTGCGATGACCTCTGCAATGTCGTTGTCGATGTCACGAACCTTCTGCCAGAATCCGAGGAGCGCAGGGTTCTTGGTCCGAAACGGCGTCGTAAGTTCGAAGACCGACGCGCTCGGAATGAAGGAGCGGATGATGCTGAACCAGTTCCCAAACTCAATCGCCTCGATCTGGTAGACGTCACCAACAAGGACAACCAGCTTCGCGGTCACATTCTCCAATACGCTAATCAGATCGGCGTTACTGACCGTGCTGCACTCATCGATGACCAGCAGATCATATTCTGAGCCACCTTGGTACGTCTGACTGCGGATCGTCCGGAACGTCGAGTCTTGAGCGGTGACCCTCCGCTTGAGGTTGTCAACCGCCGGATTGGTATGCGCCAGAAACAGTTTCGTCTTGTCGTTAAAGTAGTTCGCGATGTGGTCGACCATCGTCGACTTACCGGTACCCGCAGCGCCGTAGACAAGGGCAACCCTCGCCTGAATGAAGAGCCGCCTCAAAGCATCCTTCTTGGCCTCGTCATCGATTAACCGCGGCGTGTGGTCAAGCCAACGCTGGACAGCATCGCTATAGCCCTCGATACCCGACGAAGCGAACTCCTGAAGCTTCTTCACGATGGCAACAGTGTCGTCTTCGTACTTCCGAATGAAGACGTGTCCCTTATCCAGCTCCAGTCCACGGACATCCCGGTGCTTGTAGTAGAGCCGTTGGTTATAGGTACGCATCAGATCACCAACGTCGCCGAGATCTTCTAACTCAGCAACGGGCGTGTACAGGACAGCTCGGTGTTCGACGTTGTTCTTAACCCGTCGTGCGAGCAGTTCATGATTTCGCCCCGTCGCATCAAGACACTCTGCAAGGTCCCAGTAGCGAGGATTGTGCGCAATCGGTGATGTACAGAACGGCATGTCGTCGAATGGGATGCAGCCCCACTGCAGGTTCAGCCCCGACAGTCGCTGGCAGCCCTCCCAGTTGTACTGCGGTTTCAGAATCTGATTGTGCATCCTCAGCATGAGGTAGCGAATTAGGTTGTGCCCTGGCGACTTGCTCCGAATGATCCGCCGTGCCTCGTCAAGCGCCGGGAAGATTTGCGGCTTGCTGACGCTCACGGTGGCCGCTTCCTTGGCCGCGGCGAACTTTGCATCCGACATGTCCATCAAGTCGAGCAATGAGCCTCGTCCGCTGGTAAGCCCCTTCATGAGGTAGCGGTATTCGGGTCCGTTCGTTCGAACCTTGGTATCGATGTCAAACAGGCGCGCGAAGTTGTCAAACTCGCACGGGCGGATTGAAACCTGCCAGTCACGGATGATGGTGATCGGCATCTCCTGATGCAGCACGGTGATTGACGCGCTCTCCAACGTCAACCAAGCCGAGTACTTGTCGGTCAAATCGATATCGGCGAAGGCGATTACACGGTCAAACTTGCTGACCTTGTTAACCGCCTTGAAGAAGGTCACCTCGTAGAAGATGCGCCCGTCCACGAAGAACGGCTTCGTACGATGGATGTAGTAGCGCACGCCGGGTCGCGTGTCTAGCGGCTTCGACCGAACGTCCTCGATCGCTGCGGCGATCTTCTCGTGATACTCCCGCAGGGAGGGGTCCAGATCGATCGGGAAGGACTCCAAGTTGGCGAGTATGTCAGTACTACAGTTCTCGCTGACCAGGCTGCGGATGCGATGAAGATACTCGTAGTACTTCAGCATTAGCCGCTCGGAAGCATCGCCATCCACGGTGTAGTGCGAAGTACTAATTTGGGTGAGTTTGTGAAACTTTCCGAGGAAGTTGAAATTCCCCTTCGACCTGACAAATGCGAGCGCAGAATCCACCGCTGCGTAGAGGAACTCGTCATCGGGGCTACCGGATTGAAGCAGCATCGCGACACCTTCGATGAGGTTGCGCAGCTGGGCAAGAACGTTCTGGGACAGAAGATCTCGCTGCTCGGAGAGCGAATCGATGTTCCCGCAGATTGCCGCGTCTACGGCGTGGATATGTTCGCTGATCGTGGTCATTAGTCCGCGCCTCCACGTTCGTGGTCACGACGTTTGCCAGCTTTGTTATATGACAAAATTTTGTCAACCCAACGCGCCGGAGATCATCGCCCTGACGATCAGATGCGAGTTCTGAGGGTCGCCGAGCCATGGATTGTGTAGCGATGTTGCCTGCGCCTACCACAGAATGGCCTTATGGCGGAGCCGCCTATACAACCGATCGAATACTCGCCTCCGTACTCGATGGACTTCAGGAAAGCCTTCGCGACGGGAGCAGGGCTCTCGTCGACGAGGGGTTGACCACCCGGACTGCCCACAGCGTTGAGACTACGGCCACGGTTGACTGGCTGTCTCGCCGTCCGGGGAGGCGACAGCGGTAATGCCGTCCACAAGGTCGCCGAGCACAGCATGGTCGCCGCGTCGAGCCAGCACGGTCGTGATTTCCTCGGGTGCGCAGTCCAGACTTGCCGCCAGCTCTGCGTCGCGGTCGGCGACCGTTCGGCCGAGGATCTGCTCCAGCCGTCGTGTTGTGCCCGGACCGGCATCGACGCGGCGCACCTCGACGGTGCCGGCGTCGGTACCGAAGGCGAGCACGAGGGTGTCGCCGGGGCGCGCGCCGATCGCGTGCGCGTAGGCGCGCAGCGAGCTGAGGTCGGCGCCGCTGGAGGACGCCATCCTCCAGCGGACACGGACGTCGCCGTGAGGTCCGTGCAAGGTTCGGTGCTCGCCGGGGGTCACGCCCAACGCCTGCGCCACAGCGGTATGGATCGCTTGGCCCGAGCCGCGCAGCAAGTCGTCGGTACAGGTGCGAACGCATCGGATCTCGTTGTCTCCGTTGCGGAAGACGCCCCGAACCGCATTGAGCGGCCCGACCGGGGGAATGTTGTCGCCGGTGGTGCGGCGGCGGGCGACGCCGAGATCAACGATGAACTCGAGGCTGTCCAGGTAGCGCATGATCGATTTGGGGCTCACGTCGGGATACCGGGCGGCGAAGTCGTTCAGGATGGTCTCGACGTCGGCGTGGCCTCCTTGGGCGTCGAGGTAGGAGCCGAGGGCAGCAGCGATCCCGTGGTACTCGGGGATGTTCCACGCGCGCAGGGCCCAGAGGGTGCGGCTGGACCGGGTGAAGCGGTAATCGTCGGAGAGCGCCTCACGGACATAGCTCGCGGAGGTATCCGTCGAGTCCAGGTGAGCGTAGATGGTGGCGGCGGTGGACGGCTTGCCCAGTGCGTGCAGCACGGCCTCGCACATGTTCGCGACGCTCTGGTCGTTCCACCGCACCACGACATCACCGAAACGCCGCAGCTGCAGGTGTGTCTCGACGTAGCGCAGCGCGGCCCCCTCGGACAGGCCGGCTTCGGTCAATGCGGTGTGCAGTTGCGCCGGTGTTGGGCCGGGGTGGCGGCGGAACAGTGCGGTCGTGGCCGCGGCCGCGGTGTCGTGGCCCTTGGTGGCGGCGTTGTCGAGCCAGTCACCCCGCTGGCGGTACGGCCCGGCCAGGTAGAGCAGCAGCGCCGCAGCATTCGACTGTGGCGGTAGTCCGAGACGCTCGAGTTCACGGTCGGCGGCATCCCCCGGGACATAGGATCCGAGCCGGGCGGCCAGGGTGTCAGCGTGCGCCCGGACGTCCTGGTGAGCGGGGTCGGCGAGAAGATCTGCGCAGCGTTGTTCGGCGCGAGGCCGGTTGCGGTATAGCGACACCGGGCTGACCCCGGGGACGTCGCGCAGGGCTCGCCGCAACTCGTCGACGTCGATATGGGTGGGGGAGCTCTCCGAGAGGATGCGCAGGGCGGCGCGGGCCAGTGCCACCGCCCGGGGGAGCACCCACAGTGCGACGAACACGGCCACGACCACATCGGCGTAGGGCCAGCCGGTGGTGACGGTGACGATGCCTGCGATCAGCACCCCTATGCTGCCGACGGTGTCGGCCACCACCTCCATGTAGGCGCCCTTGACGGCCAGGCTCTTCTCGGAGTCGCCGCGCAGCAGGAGCACCACCACGACATTGGCGATCAGCCCGGCCAGTGCCACCACGATCAGCGGGACGCCCGGCACCTCGGGCGCACCGCCCAGCCGTTCGAACGCTTCGTAGAGGATGAAGGCCGCGACGCCCATCAGAAGCACGGCGTTGGCCACGGCGGTGAACACCTCGGCGCGGTGCCAGCCGTACGTGCGTGCCGGCGACGCTGAACCCCGGCGCGCCAGCAGCACCGCGGTGAGCCCCATGAACATCGCCACCAGATCGGTCAGCATGTGGCCGGCGTCGGCCAGCAGGGCGATCGAGTTGATCATCAGCGCCGTGATCAGCTCGATGACGAAGAAGGTGGTGAGAATGCCGGCGGCGATGAGCATGCGGCTCACCCGCGTGTCGCCGCCGTGGCTGTGATCGTGACCGGCACCCATGACCAGAAATATATGCGCATGTCCGCATATGTCGCAAGGCGCTGATTACCGGCCTGTTTCGTGGCCCGCTTACATACATTCCGAAATGTATCCTGAAGCGGTGATCCGACAGACGAAGCGGCGCAGCCAGGAGGAGCGCAGCGCGGAGACGCGGACCCGTCTGCTCGACGCCACCATCGAATGCCTGCTGCGCTACGGCTACGCCGGCACCACCACGCCGCGGGTCGCCGAACTGGCCGGTGTCACCCGCGGGGCGCAGGTGCACCACTTCGGGTCGAAGGACGACCTGATGCTGGCCGCGCTGCAGCACCTGACGGCCAAACGGATCTCGGCCGAGGTGGCCCGCTTCTCGCTCGACTTCGCCGCGGGCGGCGACCTGATCGACGCGATCCTGGAGCTGCTCTGGGACATTCACAGCGCGCCCATCTTCATCCCGATCGTGGAACTGTGGGTGGCCGGCCGCACCGATTCCGCCCTGGGGCAGGAGGTGGCGAAGTTCGAGTCGGTGGCCAACACCACGCTGATCTCGGTCATCGCCGAGTTCGCGCCCGAAGGCATTCACCGGTCGATGGCCGACTTCGTCTACACCGCGATGGACGCGCTGCGCGGAATCCTGATCTCGAGCTTCGTCGACGCCGACCCCACCCGCGCCCGGCGGCGCTGGGACCGTGCCAGCGCGAACCTGCGGCGCATCGTGGACCCCGAAGTGGCCGAGTGGGCGCTGGCCCAGAGCGTCAACTGAGCCGTCGAGTAGACGCACTTACATACAGGGCTGTATGTTATTTGCAGCTTCGGGCGGTGCGCCGGGGTGGCATCGGGTAGGGCGGCACGGTAGAGGGGGTCGTGCGAGCCCGACGAGGGGTCTGATGCGGCCCTGGCGCACCACCGGAGCCGGCTACAGCCAGGCCGACCAGAACCGGGTCAGCTGACCACCGACGGACGACAGGTACGCCGGCACCCCGGACAACTCGTAGAGCCAGTAGACGCCCCCGAAAAACCACTGATTGAGCTGCGGAGCGATCAGCAGGAGCAGCAGGATCATGAAGCCCCACGGTTTGAACCGGTCCAGCGCGCGCTGGGTGTCGTAGCTCAGGTGTGGCTCGAGTGCTCCGTAGCCATCCAGCCCCGGGATCGGCAACAGGTTCAGCAACAACGCCGTCACCTGCAGGAAGCCGAGGAACGCCACGCCGGCCCAGAACACCCCGTGTGCGGCGTCGTAGAACAGCCGGGCGCAGGTCAGCAGCAGCACCGCCAGCACCAGGTTGGCCAACGGCCCGGCCAGGCTTACCACGGTGCGCTGACGTGGGGTCATCCGCGCGGTCTGGACGTACACCGCGCCGCCCGGCAGGCCGATCCCGCCGAGCGCGATGAACAGCAGCGGCAGGCCCAGCGACAGCAGGGGGCTCGAGTACTTCAGCGGATTGAGGGTCAGGTAGCCGCGCACCGCGACGTCGTGGTCGCCGAACCGCCAGGCCGTGTAGGCGTGCCCGAATTCGTGCAGGCTCAGCGACAACACCCAGCCTGCGATGACGAACACGAAGACCCCGGCGTAGGCCAGCACGGTGACCGATTCGGCGGCAAGCCAGGCCAGCACCCCACCGAGAACCGTCGACGCGACGATCACGAGGAACACCGGGCTGGGCCGGACCGACTGCCCGAGGGGACGAAGACTCACGTTTCGACGTTACCGGCGGCTCACACCGTGACCCTCAACCAGCCTTCGATGTGCCGGTAGAACGTCGAGCGGCGCACCGGTCGGGGGGCCGCCACGCCGTCACGCACCACCACCGCCGCCGGCGTACCCAGCTGGGCCGCACGGCCGCTGACCCACGGCCCCGAGCGCCATCCGGAGCCCAGCACCCGCGCCCGCAACCCGGGCATGGTGTGAGTGGGCTCCACCGCTACCCCTGCCACCGCACCGTCGAAGAGCACGGTGTCATCGACGATGCCCTCTCCTTCCAGGAGGCGGCCCTCGGGCGCCGGACGCCACAGGGCGCGTCGCACCAGCACCGTTCCGGTTTCGTCACGGATCAGCGGAACACGTTGTGCCCCAGCGCGTAACGCGCGCCGCGCACCGCGGGATCCCGGCAGGTGCGCCACCTCCACCGCCAGGCGGTCGGCCCGCAACAACCGCGTCAGCACCGTCGCCAGATCGGCCTCGGTGCCCAGCACCACCGCCCGCGACACTCCGACGGTCGCCGCATCCACGTCGGCCGGTTCGGTGATGTCCGCACGTGGAATCGCGGCCAGCGCACGGGGTACCGGGCGCCCTCCGAAACACAGCACCGTGGTCAAAGACACTCCCGTCGAAATGCGCAGGCAAATGTTCGGATAAGGTAGCTCACCGGCTGGAACACAATACGCAGCGAGCCAAGCGGGAGATTTTTGCATGCCGGCAATCGTCCTGATCGGCGCCCAGTGGGGCGACGAGGGCAAAGGAAAGGCCACCGATCTACTCGGTGGCCGGGTGCAGTGGGTCGTGCGCTATCAAGGCGGGAACAACGCCGGGCACACGGTGGTGCTGCCGACGGGGGAGAACTTCGCCCTGCACCTCATCCCCTCGGGGATCTTGACACCGGGGGTCACCAACGTCATCGGCAACGGTGTCGTCGTCGACCCCGGTGTGCTGCTCACGGAGCTCTCGGGCCTTGATGAGCGCAAGGTCGACACCTCGCGGCTGTTGATCTCGGCCGACGCGCATCTGCTGATGCCCTACCACGTGGCCATCGACAAGGTGACCGAGCGGTACATGGGCAGCAAGAAGATCGGCACCACCGGCCGTGGCATCGGTCCCTGCTACCAGGACAAGATCGCCCGCATCGGCATCCGGGTCGCCGACGTCCTCGACGAGGCGCTGCTGGCGCAGAAGATCGAGGCCGCCCTGGAGCTGAAGAACCAGATCCTGGTCAAGATCTACAACCGCAAGGCCCTCAACCCTGACGAGGTGGTGCACCAGTTGCTCACCCAGGCGGAAGGGTTCAAGCACCGCATCGCCGACAGCAGGTTGCTGCTCAACCAGGCCCTGGAAAACGGCGAGACGGTGCTGCTGGAGGGTTCCCAGGGCACCCTGCTCGACGTCGACCACGGCACCTATCCGTTTGTCACGTCATCCAACCCGACCTCGGGTGGTGCGGCCGTCGGCTCCGGCATCGGCCCCACCCGGATCACCACGGTGCTGGGCATTCTGAAGGCGTACACCACCCGGGTGGGCTCGGGCCCGTTCCCGACGGAACTGTTCGACCAGTACGGCCAGTACCTGGCCAAGACCGGCGGCGAAGTGGGTGTCACCACCGGCCGGCCCCGGCGCTGCGGCTGGTTCGACGCAGTGATCGCCCGTTACGCCACCCGCGTCAACGGGATCACCGATTACTTCCTGACCAAGCTGGACGTGTTGTCGTCCCTGGAGACGGTGCCCATCTGTGTGGGCTACTCGATAGACGGCAAGCGCACCGACGAGATGCCGATGACCCAGAGCGACATCGCGCGCGCCGAGCCGATCTACGAAGAGATGCCCGGCTGGTGGGAGGACATCTCCGGAGCCCGCGAGTTCGACGATCTGCCGGCCAAGGCCCGTGACTACGTGCTGCGCCTGGAAGAGCTTGCCGGAGCTCATGTTTCATGCATCGGCGTGGGACCGGGGCGCGACCAGACGATCGTGCGCCGCGACATCCTGGCTTCGTGACCGACCCCGACTACGACCGCCACGGCGGGTTCCCGATCTTCGAACCCGCCCAGCCCGGTCCCGGGTTCGGCCGCTTCGTGGCGTCGATGCGACGGCTGCAGGACCTCGCGGTGTCCGCCGACCCCGACAGTGCGACGTGGGACGACGCCGCTGATCGCGTCGAGGCGCTGGTGGCACTGCTGGCCCCCTTCGAGGCCGCCGAGGGCGTGGGCCCGGCCAACCGGGTCGTCGAACTGCCCGGCGGCGGCAGCCTGTTGATGCCGCCGTTTCGGCTCAGCATCTTCGAGCCCGAGGGTGTCGAGTTGACCGTGCAGTTCAGCCGTTTCCACGTGGGCGGTAACCACGCCGTCCACGGTGGGGTGCTGCCGCTGCTGTTCGATTCGGTGTTCGGCATGGTGATCCACGCCGCAGGCCGTCCGATCAGCCGCACCGCCTTCCTGCACGTCGACTACCGCAAGGTCACGCCCATCGACACCACGCTGACCGCGCGCGGCTGGATCCGGGAGACCGACGGCCGCAAGGCGTTCGTCAACGCCGAGCTGCGCGACCCCGACGGCAACGTCCTGGCCGAGGCCAACGGGTTGATGGTGCGTCTGCTCGCCGGCCAGCCCTGACGGGTCGACGCCGAGACTGCACGCAGTGCGGCGTTTTGCTCTGAAATCCCGCACCCCGTGCAGTTTCGGCGGCACCATGATCACGTGACCACCGAACGTCCCGAGCGCGATGTGCGCCGGCTGTCCACCCCGCGCGCGGCTGGCCTGGCCGGCGTGTTGTTCGCCGTGCTGTTCGGCGTCGCGATCGCTCTGATCCACACCGCACTCCCCGAGGGCGCCCAGCCGGGCGCGCAGTGGGTGGAGGGTTCGGAGGGCAAGGTGCGCGCGGCGGCGGTGCTGATGCCGTTCGCCGGCATCTGCTTCCTGTGGTTCATCGGGGTGGTGCGCGACGGATTGGGCAGGTACGAGGACAAGTTCTTTGCCTCGGTCTTCCTGGGCAGTGGGCTGCTGTTCCTCGCGATGATCTTCGTGTCGTCTGCCGTGGGGGTGGCGCTGGTAGCCAGCCGCGGCGCCGACTACGGAGCCGATGTGCACGTGTTCGGTCAGGCACTGCTGATCGCGCTGTCGAAGACCTACGCCCTGCGAATGGCAGCGGTGTTCATGATGTCGCTGGCCACCATCTGGCTCAAGACCGGCCTGGTGTCGCGGGGGCTGGTGATCTTCACCTATGTGGTGGCGCTGACGCTGTTGGTGGCCAGTGACGTGTCGGTCTGGCTGACGCTCGCGTTCCCGGTCTGGGTGCTGATCGTCAGCGTGCTCGCGCTGAGCAAGGCCGGGCTGATCGACCTGCACCGCGACGGCGATTGACCCGGCGGACCTCGTTCACACTGCGACCAGCGCGATCTCTACTCACACTTCTTCGCGGTGGGTGCAGTGTCAACGCTCGTTCACTCGACGACGCTCAGCGCTCCGGAGGGGCAGAGCTGCACGGCTTTCCGTGCGTTGTCCTGCTCGGCCGAGGGCACGTCATCGACCAGCAGCACCACGATGCCGTCGTCGTCCTGGTCGAAGACCGCCTCGCTGTTCATCACACAGACCCCGGCGCCGATGCAGACGTCGCGGTCGGCCTGTACCCTCACCAGGCCACCTGCAGCGACTGCAGCCCATAGATGAAGTGGAAAGAGCGGAACGCCACGTCGTCGAAAGGTTCGTCGAGGCGCAGGGTCGGAAAGCGTTGCAACAGAGCCGGAAACGCGATCTTCATCTCCATCCGGGCCAGCGGTGCGCCCAGGCAGTGATGGACGCCGTGGCCGAACGCCAGATGCCCCATGGCGCCGCGGCGGACGTCGAACACCTCCGGATTGTCGATGAAACTCGGATCGCGGTTGCCCGACGGTAGCGAGACGACCACCAGCTGGTGCGCGGGAATCTGCACCCCGGCGATCTCCACCTCGCTGGTGGTGATGCGGGGGATGCCGGAGTGCACGATCGACAGCCAGCGCAGCAGCTCCTCCACCGCCGGACTCACCGCATCGGGGTCATCACGCACCAGGGCCAGCTGATCCGGGTGCTGCAGCAACGCCAAGGTGCCGAGGCTGAGCATGTTGGAGGTTGTCTCATGGCCGGCCACCAGTAGCAGGTTGCAGATGCCCACCAGCTCGTCATCGGTGAGCTCGGACCCGTGCTCGCGCACCAGCATTCCGAGCATGTCGTCGCCGGGGGAACGCCGTGCGCCGCCCACCAGTGCGTGCATGTAAGCACGCCCGGCGCGCTGGAGTTCGAAGCGTTCCTCGATCGGGATCGACAGGTCGAGCTGGCGGCTGGTGCGGTGCTGGAAATCGTCGCGGTCGTCATACGGCACGCCCAGCAACTCGCAGATCACCAGTGACGGGATGGGTAAAGCGAAATCGGTCACGAGATCACTCGGTGGACCGGCTTTTTCCATGGCGTCCAGATGCTGGGTCACGATGTCGGTGATCCGCGGCTCCAGGCGCTTCATCCGGCGGCCGGTGAATTCGCCGGTGAGCATGCGGCGTAACCGGGTGTGCCTGGGTGGGTCCAGGCCCAGCAGGTTGCCGGACTGGGCTGCGCGTTGCTCTTCCTCGGACATCTCGGGTGCCCCGGGGACGAAGAACCCTGGCGGGCGCTCGTTGGAGAACCGTTCCGGATCGGAGAGCACCGTCTTGATGTCGTCGTGGCGGGTCACCAGGTACACCGGCATGCCGAAGGCGTTGATGACGGTGCGCACCCCCTCGTTCTCGCGGATCTCGCCGAGGGTGGGGATGGGGTCGAAGTCGACACGCTGCATGTGCAGCGGAGGTGAGGCAGGTGCCTGGGTCATGGTGTCGACGGTACACCAGAAAGTCGAAATCGCACCCTTGGTCGGCCTGCAGGACACGGTCGACGTACATGGCCGCGTAGCCACGACGCTGTCGATGGCGCGGGGGTTCCGCCTGGCGGGTGGCCAGTTCGTCGTCTGGGACCAGTAGGTCCAGCGTGCCGGCGTGGGCGTTCAGCGCGATGATGTCGCCGTCGCGGACCAGGCCCAGCGGACCGCCCGCAGCCGACTCGGGGCTGACGTGCAGAACACACGTGCCGTAGGCGGTTCCGCTCATCCGGGCATCGGAAATCCGCACCATGTCGGTGACGCCCTGGCGCAGCAGCTTGCTGGGGATGGGCAGCTGGCCCCATTCGGGCATGCCGGGGGCACCGCGCGGGCCGGCATTGCGCAGCACCAGCACGGAATCCGCGGTGACATCCAGGTCGGGGTCGTCGAAGCGGGCCATCATGTCGCGCATGTCGTCGAACACCACGGCGGGCCCCTGGTGCACCAGCAGGGCAGGGGTGGCCGCGCTGCACTTGATCACTGCGCCGCTGGGCGCCAGGTTGCCGCGCACCACGGCCAGGCCCTGCGGCGGCTGGAACGGGGCATCGATGGTGGCGATGACCTCTGCGGCGGTGGAGATGCCGGAGGGCAGGTTGTCGGCGACGGTCTTGCCGCTGACGGTCAGCGCGTCGGTGTGCAGCAGGGTCTCGATGGACTTCATCACCGCGGGGATGCCGCCGGCGTGGAACACCTGCTCCACCAGGTGCTCCCCGGCGGGCCGCACGTTCACCATCAGCGGTGTGCGCGCGGACAATTCGTGGAACCGGTCCAGGGTAAGCGGCACCCCGGCGCGGCCGGCGATGGCCAGAAGGTGCACGATCGCGTTGGTGGACCCGCCGACCGCCAGCATCAGAGTGATGGCATTGTCGAAGGCCTCGGCAGTGAGCACGTGCGAGGGACGCACTCCCTCGGAGGCCAGGCCCACCGCACGCGCACCCACCTCCTCGGCCACCTGCAACCGCCGCGAGTCCATGGCCGGCACCGCGGCGGCGCCGGGCAGTGTCATGCCCAGCCCCTCCACGATCGTGGCCATGGTGGAGGCCGTGCCCATCTCCGGGCAGTGCCCGCGGGACGGGCCGGCCGCGGCCTCGAGACGCTCGTAGTCGGCCATCGACATCCGGCCCGCCCGCACATCGTCGATGTACTGCCACAGGTCGGTGCCGACGCCCATCTGCTTGCCGTCGAACACCGCCGGTGCGGCGGGCCCTCCGGTGAGCACAATGGCCGGGACATCCGCACTGGCCGCGCCCATCAGCTGTGCGGGCACCGTCTTGTCGCAGCCACCCAGCAGCACCACGGCATCGAATGGGTAGGCCCGGATGGACTCCTCGACGTCCATGGCCATCAGGTTGCGGAACAACATGGTGGTCGGCTTCATCAACTGCTCACCGAGGGAGATGGTGGGGAACTCCAGAGGGAACCCGCCGGCGGCCAGCACCCCGCGCCGCACCGAGTCTGCCAGCCCGCGGAAGTGCATGTTGCAGTTGACCACCTCCGACCACGAGTTGCAGATCCCGACGATGGGCCTGCCCTCGAACGCCATCCGGGAGAACCCGGACGCCCGCATGGCCGAGCGGTGCACGAAGCCGGGAACATCCTGCCCGGCAAACCATTTGACGCTGCGCAGCTGGTTCATCGGACGCGAGCGGCGTACGCGGTGATCTTGCGCAGTGCGGGTTGGCGCGCGGCCTGGTATCCGAACCAGCGGCCCGGCCTGGTACCCATCAGGGTGCCGACCATCCGCTGCTGCCAGGGCGCCCTTGTCCCGGCCGAGCGCAGTGGTGCGGCCGAGACCACGCCGTCGGTGTCGGCCAGTGCCGCCTTGGCGGCGTTGTGGCCGTTGGCCCCCATCACCCCGCCACCGGGATGGGTACCCGAGCCGCACAGGTAGTAATTACGCACGGGAGTGCGGTAATTCGCGAGCTCCGGGATGGGCCGGGCGCCGAACAACTGATCGAGCATCATCGAACCGTGGAAGATGTTGCCGTCGGTGATCAGATACTCGTTGTGCAGGTCGTCGGGAGTGATGATCACCCGATCGAGGATGTGTTCACGCAGATTCGGAGCGTAGGTGAACAGGTCCTCGAGCACCAGGTCGGCCCACTTCTCCTTCTCCGCGGCCCAGGTGGTGCCGGTGAGCTCGGACGGCAGCTGCTGAATGCCCAGGGTCATCGTGTGCAGACCCTTGGGGGCCAGGGTGTCGTCGGTGACCGACTGAGTGACGGCCTCGATGACGAACGTGCTGGGGAACGTGCCGCGTCGTTGCGCCTCGTAGGCCTCCTCGAACGCCTCCCGGCTGGGGCCGAGCAGCTGGTGGCCGTGGTGCTGGGGTCCCTCGGTGGCGTCGGTGAACGGAAGGTACTGCGGCAGTTCATCGATCAACAGATGGATCCGGGCCATCGAACCACGGGTGTCGATGTTCTCGACGTCGCGGACCAGCTTCGGCGCCAGCACCCCCGGTTCCAGCAACTGCAGCAGGGATCGTTTGGGGTCGGCGTTGGAGAACACCTGCTTCGCGGTGATCACCGAGCCGTCCCGCAATCGCACCCCGGTGGCGACCCCACGCTCGACGAGCACCCGGTCCACCGGGGCCGAGGTGCGGATGGTGGCCCCGTGTGCCCGGGCCGAGGCCGCCAGCGCCTCGCTGATGGCACCCATGCCGCCGCGGGCCATCCCGAACTGGCCGAAGTTGCCGTTGAACTCGCCCCAGGAATGGTGGCCGTAGGTGTAGGCGGTACCGGGAGTGGAGGGGCCGCCGAAGATCGACACCATGCCGAAGAACGTCAGCATGCTCTTGAGCCGCTCGTCCTCGAAATACCGGTCCAGCAGATCCCGCACCGAGAGCAGGGTGAACTCGTCGAACAGCGTCTGCTCGCCGGCGGCTTCGAACGCGGCGAACACCTCAGAGCGTTCCGGCGGCGGCTTCAGCAGGTACGGCGTGACCAGCCCGGCGAAGCGTTGCAGCCGGATGCCGAAGTCGAGGAACGCCTGTGCATCCTTCTTGCTGAGCTTCTCGAGCTCCCGCAGCGTCCGGTCGGTCTCCTTCCACATGGTGAAGGAGGTGCCGTCGCGGAACAGGCTGAACGACAGTGCATCACCCTGGTAGAGCTCCAGGCCGTACTTGGCCAGCTCAAGTTCGGTGATGATCTCGGGACGCAGCAGGCCGGCGATGAAGGCGCACGACGACCACTTGGAGCCGGGGATCAGCTCCTCGGTGACGCAGGCGCCGCCCACGAGGTCGCGCGCCTCGAGCACCAGCACCGACTTGCCTGCGCGGGCCAGGTAGTTGGCGGTGACGAGGCCGTTGTGGCCGGCGCCGATGATGACGGCGTCGTAGTCAGTGGGCATCGGAACTCCTGAGTGGGGAATGACGGGTGAAGATGGTGCTGACGCTGCCCGGTTCCACGAGCTCGTCGAAGCGGGCGACGACGGGTTTGAGCTCGGGTGCGTTGTCGCGCACCTGTTCCCAGTCGGGCCAGGAGGTCACCGTCATCACCTCGACGACCACGCCGTCGTCGGAGAGATAGACGTCGAACCCCAGCACTTCGTCGAACGCGAGGCACACCGGGCGATCGAGTTCAGCGGAGAACTGCTCGAAGTCGGCGACCGGGACACCCGGCCGCAGACGGAACGTGTTGATGGCGCTGACCGTCATGTCAGGCGGTCGCATGGTTGATCATCACGTGCTTGATCTCGGTGTAGGCCTCGAGTGCGTACACCGACATGTCCTTGCCGTGGCCGGACTGCTTGAAGCCGCCGTGTGGCATCTCCGGCGTCACCGGAGCGTGGTCGTTGACCCACACCGTGCCGAATTGGAGTGCACCGGAGGTGACCATGGCACGGCCCACATCGCGGGTGAACACCGAAGCGGCCAAGCCGTATTCGGTGTCGTTGGCCCAGGCGAGCACGTCGTCGTTGTCGCTGAACCGGGTCACCGACGTCACCGGCCCGAACACCTCGGCGCTGATGATCTCGTCGTCCTGCTTGGTGCCGACCACCACGGTGGGGGCGGTGTAGAAACCGGTGCCGGGGTTGTCGCCCTGGAGCAGCTCGGTGTGGCCGGTGGCCTTGGCGCGGGAGACGAAGCCTTCCACGCGGTCGCGGTGCGCGGCGGTGATCACCGGACCCATGACGGTGTTCTCGTCGGCGAGGTCACCGAGATTCAACTCCTTGACTGCCTTCTCGAGTCCGGACACCAGGTCGTCATGCAGGGAGTCATGGACGTAGATGCGCGACGCTGCCATGCAGTCCTGGCCCGCGTTGCCGAACGCACCCTGCATGATCTTCTCGACCGCGAGTGCCACATCGGCGTCCGGGTACACCAGCACCGGTGCCTTGCCACCGAGTTCGAGGTGCAGCCGCTTGAGGTTGGAATCTGCGGAAGCCCGCAGCATCGACCGGCCGGTCTCGACAGAACCGGTGAGCGAGGACATCCGCACCAGCGGGTGCGACACCAGGCTCGCGCCGACATCCTCGCCGTCACCGGTGACGATGTTCAAGACCCCGGCGGGGAACAGGTCGGCGGCCAGCTCCGCCAGGCGCAGCACCGAGAACGGTGTGTGCTCAGAAGGTTTGAGCACCAACGTGTTCCCGGTGAGCAGAGCGGGGGCGATCTTCCAGATGGCCATCAACAGCGGGAAGTTCCACGGGGCGACCGAGCCGACCACCCCGAGAGGATCGCGCCGGATGATGCTGGTGGTACCGGGGACGAACTCGCCGGCGGCACGGCCTTCGATGGTGCGGGCAGCCCCGGCGAAGAACCGAAGATGGTCGGGAATCATCTCCATCTCTTCGAGCGCGCCGCTGATGGGCTTGCCGGCGTTGCGAGACTCGATCTCGGCGAGGGTGCGAGCGTCGGCTTCGATGCGGTCGGCGAGCTCGAGAAAGGCGCGAGCACGTTCGCCGACGGGAGTGCGGGCCCAGTCCGGGAATGCGGCATGGGCGGCGGCGACGGCGCGGTCGACGTCGGCGGCCGTGCCGTGGGCGGCCTCCGCAAACGCTTCACCGGTGGCGGGTGCCAGGATCTGGTCTTTTGCTCCTCCGGAGGCTTCGGTCCAGCTTCCGGCTACGAACATCTTGTCGTGAAAGGTCATGATGGCTCCAGTTCAGTTCGGGCCGGGATTGGCGGCCGTGATCAGCAGGGCGCGTACCGCGTCCTTCGAAATCGGTTGTTGGGCAATGGACATGTGCACCATCAGGCCCTCGACCACGACGTCGATCAGGCGAGCGGTGGCACGATCGAAGTGGTGGGCCAGGGCGTCCTCGGCCCGCTCCATCCACTCCTGCGTGATGCGCTTGGTGTCGGCTCGGCGCACCGCGTCGCCGTACAGTTCGAAGGTGACGGCGAGCTCGTTGGGGTTGGCGGCCAGATCGTCGGTGATGGCCAGGGCTACGCACTCGATCAGGTCTGACTTCGAATCGCAGGCTGCCAGCCGGTTTTCGAAGCGGGTGGCCAACTTGTCGACGTGCGTCCGGAAGGCGAGCTGCACGATGTCGTCGAGTGTCTTGAAGTGGTAGGTGATGGAACCGAGTGGGACGTCGGCAGCTTCGCCGATGGCGCGGTGGGTGATGCCCGCTACTCCGTCGCGGGCCAGGACCGCCAGCGCCGATTCCACGATGCGCTCCTTTCTGTCGGGGTCGTGACGGCGAGCGCGCCGGGGAGCCGTGGCCATGGTCGGACCCTCCTTTAGGAACGTCTGTACGTATCGATAAGGACAAACGTACCTATCGACGCCCCGGCGCGCTCGATTTCGGCGGAACCTGCCTCAGACGGCTTCTGGAGCGGG
This sequence comes from Mycobacterium sp. ZZG, assembly GCF_054786995.1. Classification (NCBI taxonomy): domain Bacteria; kingdom Bacillati; phylum Actinomycetota; class Actinomycetes; order Mycobacteriales; family Mycobacteriaceae; genus Mycobacterium; species Mycobacterium sp. ZZG. Next base: position 11,642 of record NZ_JBTBFV010000050.1, on the reverse strand, counting down.
GTCTTCCAGGTCGCGCTCGTTGAGCGCCTTGCCCACCAGCTCGTAACGATCCGGCGCGAAGAAGCGCAGGTAGAGGCCGTAGGCGACCCCGCCGAGCAAGGCCAGGAACACCAGCGACACCATCAGCACCGCGGTGGCGCCCTGCACACCGAGCAGCACGTCGAGGCTGTTGAGGGTCAGGATGAAGAAGCCGGTGAGCCCGACGATCGCCAGCAGCGGGGCGATCACGGTGTTCCACGGCCGCTTGTCCACGTTCGACTTGCGGAAGAACACGAAGATCGCGATCCCGGCCACCAGTTGCGAGGCGATCACGCCGATGGTGCCGATGCCGGTGGCCCAGGTGAAAAGGGTGGCGAACGGGTCCTGGCCTGCGATGGCGAACGCCACGATGACCACCCCGACCATCAGGCTCTGGACGATGGAGGCCACCCAGGGCGTCTGCCGGCGCGGCAGGGTCCACCCCAGCGGCTTCCACACCAGGTGTTGGCGCCCCAGCGAGAACAGGTACCGCGAGACGTTGTTGTGGAAGGTGACGATCGCCGCGAAAGTGGCTGTGACGATCAGGATCTGGAACAGCAGCGAGATGTTGTGGCCGATGATGGTGTCGCTGGCCACGAAGATGAAGTTGCCGCCGGTCTCGGTGGCGATGGCCACCACGTCGTTCAGGCCGAGGGCGTTCATGATCAGCCAGCCCGACACGGCGTAGAGCACGCCCATGAACGCGATGGACAGGTAGGTGGCCCGGGGGATGGTCCGCGCCGGGTCGCGGGCTTCCTCACCGTAGATGGCCGAACCCTCGAAACCGATGAAGGACGCGTGGGCGAACATCAGCGCCACTCCGAGGGCGCCGGCCAGCACCACACTCGGGTTGAAGGGCTCGAAACTGAACTCCGAGACCGGAACCGCATCGCCGAACAGGCTGAAGACGCTCAGGACGGTGATCATGAGGACTTCGAGGGTCATGAACACCCCGAGTACGCGGGCGCCGGAATGCACGCCCTGCACGCCCAGGCCCAGACACAGCAGCAGCCCGACAAAGGCGTACACCCACCACGGCAGGCTGATGCCCAGGGCCGGATTGAGCAGTTCGGCTGCGTAGTACCCGAATCCGCCGTAGAGGCCCGCCTGGATCGCGTTGTAGGCGAAGATGGCCAGCGACGCCGATCCGAGGCCGGCAACGCGGCCGAGCCCCAGCGTGACGTACGCGTAGAAGGCCCCGGCATTGGTGACATGGCGGCTCATCGCCACGTAACCGACGGCGAAGATCATTAGCACTACCGCGGCGATGACGAAGGCACCGGGCATGCCGACGCCGTTGCCGGCGCCGATGATGATGGGGAACAGCGCCACCACCACGGTCAGCGGGGATGCGGCGGCGATGATGTAGAAGAAGATGCTCGGAACACCCAGGGTGTTCTCTTTCAGGCCGTGGTTACGGCGCCCGCCGGGTTCGGCGGGAGTGACGGGCGCCGTCGTGGTCGGCCGTCGGGAAGGCACAGGTGCGGTGACGTTCTCCATGGTGTTTCATCTCTCGTGGCTTGGGACGATCGTAGGGGGGCGGATCCGCGTTGGATCCGTTTCCAGGTGCCCGGCGACCGATCGCTGAGCACGGTGGAGAAAGCGACTCTTCACCTCCTCATGTCCAGCGCGAGATCGGTGAGCAGGTCTTCCTGGCCGCCCACCATCGCGCGGCGGCCGGCCTCGACCAGCAGGTCCCGGGTGTCGACACCGATGTCGACGGCAACCCGTTCGGCGTGCAGCAGGAAGCTCGAATACACCCCGGCATAGCCCAGCGTGAGGGTCTCGCGATCCACCCGCACCGGGCGCTGGTGCAGCGGGCGCACCAGGTCGTCGGCCGCGTCCATCAGGGCGAACAGATCGCACCCGTGCAGCCAGCCGTTGAGTTCGGCCACCGCGATGAACGCCTCCAACGGGCAGTTGCCCGCCCCGGCGCCCAGCCCGGTCAGGGACGCATCGACCCGATGGGCACCCTGCTCGACGGCGGTGATCGAATTGGCCACGCCCAGAGCCAGGTTGTGGTGCGCGTGCACCCCGATGGTGGTGCTCGGGTCGAGTGCGGCGCGGTAGGCCTGAACCCGGTCGCGCACACCGGCCATGGTGAGCCGGCCGCCGGAGTCGGTGACATACACACAGCGCGCCCCGGCGTCTTCCATGATCTTCGCCTGGGCCGCCAGCGTTTCCGGATCCGTCAGATGCGCCATCATCAGAAAGCCGGCCACGTCGAGGCCCAGGTCGACTGCGGTGCCGATGTGCTGGCGGGCGATGTCGGCCTCGGTGCAGTGGGTGGCGATCCGCACCGACGTGACGCCGAGATCCACCGCGGCGCGCAGGTCGTCGACGGTGCCGATGCCGGGGAGCAGCAGGGTGGTCAGCCGGGCGTTGTCGATGACCTCCGCCGCGGCGCTGATCCACTCGGCGTCGCTGTGGGCGCCGGCTCCGTAGGTCAGGCTGCCGCCGGCCAGACCGTCACCGTGGGCCACTTCGATGGCGGTGACGCCGGCCTGGTCGAGCGCCCGGGCGATCCGGCGCACATCGTCGAGGGTGAACGAGTGCCCGATCGCGTGCATCCCGTCGCGCAGGGTCACGTCCTGGATGTAGAGGCCGTCCTTCACAACGTCACCCCCGCACCGGAGACTGCGTGCTCGGCCACCCGGACCGCAGCCGCCGTCATGATGTCGAGGTTGCCGGCGTAAGGCGGCAGGTAGTCGCCGGCCCCCTCCACCTCCAGGAACACCGTCACGTGGGTGAGGTCAGCTGTCCGATCCGACTCGGGGACAAGTCTTCTGCGCGGATCGGTTGCCGTGACGGTGGAGAACTGGACGTCCTGACGCAGCCGGTAACCGGGGACGTAGTGGGCGACATCGCGCACCATGGCGGTGACCGCCGCGCTGATCGCCGCGTGGTCCACACTCGACACCAGTGCGGCCACGGTGTCGCGCATGATCATCGGCGGCTCGGCCGGGTTCAGTACGATGATCGCCTTGCCGCGCGCGGCGCCGCCCACCGTTTGCAGTGCGCGCGCGGTGGTCTGGGTGAACTCGTCGATGTTGGCCCGGGTGCCGGGGCCTGCCGACCGCGACGAGATGGACGCGACGATCTCGGCGTAGTGCACCCGGGTGACCCGCGACAGCGCGGCGACGATCGGCACCGTCGCCTGGCCGCCGCAGGTCACCATGTTCAGATTGCGCTGACCGGCCAACCCGGACAGGTTGACCGCGGGCACCACGTACGGGCCGATGGCCGCGGGGGTCAGGTCCACGACGAGCCGGCCGGTGGGTTCCAGCCGGGCGTCGTTGTGGCGGTGGGCGTAGGCGCTGGTGGCGTCGAACACGACGTCGACGTCATCGAAGACGCTCATCGCCAGCAGCCCTTCCACCCCGTCAGCGGTGGTCGCCACGTCCAGGCCCGCTGCGCGGGCCAAACCGTCACTGCGCGGGTCGATTCCGACCATGGCCGCGATGTCGAGCACCTCCGACCGTCGCAGCTTGTACATCAGGTCGGTGCCGATGTTCCCGGAGCCGATGACCGCGGCAGCGGGGCGCCTTCGCGTGGTGTGCATCCGTGACGTCAGTTCGTCAGCGCCGCAGCGGCCAGCCGGGGCCGAGGCGAGACGGCCACGTCGGGGGTGCTGGTGGCCACCAACTCGTTGAGGATGGCTGCGTGCCGCACCTTGTGGCGGATGAGTTCCTCGTGGAACTCCGGCCGGACCCAGCCGTTGTACATCACGGCCTCGGACTCACCTGGCTCGATCTTGAAGTAGACCGGGCCGGCGACGCGGGCGATGTCGCCGGCCTCCCAGAGCCGGTTCATCCCACCGAACGACTCGAAGGTCTCGGCCCAGACGTCAAGAGGCACATCGACATTGCGGCGGATGGCGCCCAGCATGGGCCGGCTCAGGTCGCCCACCGGGTTCACGCTGTCGGCGCCGAGTTCCTGCAGGATCTTGATCGAGGCGGGATTGGCGTGGCCGGCGTAGACGGAGATCTTGAATTTCGCGTCAGCGGGAATGTGGCCGGCCGCCGAGATCATCGACTGGTCGCTGACGGGCACCCGCATCGGAGACCGCACGCGCCCGCTGGCCGACAAGACGATGGCCCGCATCGCCGCCGGAATCGAACGGTTCTGGACCCCGATGCTGGTCCCCGTCGAGGGACGCGATGGCAAGACCGCCGTCCCGGTCGATCAACCGGCCCGCACCATGACCACCCGCAACGAGACCGGCCTGCTGGTCCCGACCGGCGGCACCTGGCGCACCGAAGCCGTCCCGACCAGCGAGCCGATCCCGACCCGCACCACCCGCGAGAACGACGGAATCGCCTTCCCCGCCTTCGTCGCCGAGCTGCGCGGCGGATCCAGCGATGCCCGCTCCGTGGCCGAGCCGCTGGCCACCGTCACCGCCTCGGGCAACCACCACGGCCTCGTCTACGCCGACGCCCCCCGACCACTCATTACGAGCTTCTACGGCTCCGGCGGCAACAGCACCGTCGACCAGCCGCTGCCGACGGTCACCACCCTCGAACGCCACGGACTGCTCAACCGCGGCCCCGTCCCCACGCCGCCACCGACCATCGACATCAACGATGTCTACTTCCGGATGCTGGAGCCCCGCGAGATCACCGCCGCGATGGACTTCCCGACCGGCTACCGGATGGTCGGCACCAGGCGCGAGCAGGTGCGGCTGGCAGGGAACGCCGTCACGCCGCCAGCCGCCCGTGACCTGGTGGGTCTGGTCGTCGAAACCGTCACCGGCGAAACGCTCCAACCCACCGCCTGAGAAGCCACCCGGTGGGGTGCTCCCCCCACCCCCCACCGGGCGCCGACCCCACAGCCCAGCCACCGCAGAAACGAAGGACCGCCGCCATGAAGTACTTCTATCTCGGAACCAGCGAGGTGCGCTGGCTCGGCCAAGCCAACGTCCCGCTGTTCATCTCCCACCGCCGCCTGGCACCCCGCAAGAGCTTCCCGCGTGCGCTCACCGGATGGGCGCTGGACTCCGGCGGATTCACCGAACTATCGATGTACGGGCAATGGCGCACCACCGCCCGCGACTACAACGCCGCGGTCTGGCGCTACGACCAGGAGATCGGCAACCTCCAATGGGCCTCGCCCGGCGACTGGATGTGCGAGCCCGAACAGATCGCCCGCACCGGACTGAGCGTGCGTGAACACCAGCGCCGCACCATCGACAACTTCCAAGAATTGCAGGACCTCTGGCCCGGCCCCGACTGGGATGTGCCCTACGTCCCGGTTCTGCAGGGCTGGACGCCTGACGATTATCGCCGCTGCGTCGACATGTACTACGCCGCCGGCGTCGACCTGTCCGACTGCTTCCTCGTCGGCGTCGGCACGATGTGCCGCCGCCAGGCCAGCGCCGAGATCGACGTGATCCTGTCCACCATCCAGCGCCACGACCCCGACATCCCACTCCACGCGTACGGCTTGAAGCTTTCGGGCCTCAAGCGCTACGGCCACAGAGTCCTCAGCGCCGACTCAATGGCGTGGAGTTGGGCAGCGCGAATGAGCGAGCCGCTTCCCGGGCACACGCACGCCGCGTGCAACAACTGCCTGCCCTACGCCCTGGCCTGGCGCGAACGCGTCCTGGACATCACGCCCTCCGGACAGATGAGCCTGTTCGACGCCGCCTGAACCACCACCGAATCGGAAGGAACCCTCCCATGACCATCCCGCCTGCGACCGCCGCCAACGCGGCCGATGAACCCGCACGGCACACCCGAGAGAACGACACGAGCAGTGTCAAGCTGGCAGCATTCGTCGCCAAAGGCGACGTACTCGCCGACGGGCGGGTCGTCCGGCGCCGCTGGAGTATGCCAGTCCCGGATGCCACGTACTCGACAGATTTGAGCTTCACCGACGGCACTCACCAGTGGTATGACCACGGCGCGACTGTCACGGTGGTGGACCACATCAACGAGTGGCGCATCCGATAATTGCCGATCCACCACCGTCGCCTCCGCGCCGCGAACCGCTGTCACTCGCACAACTCCGATGACCCCCTGCCGGTGACTCTCACCATGCAAACGCCGACGGGTGCAGAGTCTGACCCTGCACCCGTCGAATGCTTGAAACCCGTTCCCGGTCACCACAACCGTGGCTGACCTCCGAGCATGGCCGCCTCCACTGCGGCCGAGTCCCACCCTGACCGCACCGCCTCCCGCAGCGCCAGCGCACGCTCGCGTCGGGCCCGCAGACCCGCGCCCCGCGCGATCACGCGCGGCCGGCCACCGCCGCGGCCCCGCGCCGCCATCTGTTCCATGTTCTCCTGCTGGGTGCCCGCGGTCACGTGCGCACGCACCCCGGCCGCGATCTCCTCGGCGCCCACCACTCGCACACACAGGGTGACGTCGCATTCGTGCAGTGCCCGCACATCCCCCTGTAGCGGTTGCCCCGCCCGTGCGACCGCCAGCGCATAGCGCGGCGGCCGCACCATCATCACGTGCCGCCAGCCGCCACGCCGCAATGCGAAGCGCCCGTACCCATCTGATCCGATGGCGCCCGTCCATAGCCAGCAGTCCTGTCGCCCCGGACCACGCACCACGTGTGCGAAGAACCGTGCGATCTCACTGCCATGACGTATCGGGTCGACCACCAAGTCGCGGCCCTGTCGCCGCCGACTGGGGGTACTCACGCGACTGCCCGTCAGGCGCTCAGCGCCTCGGTCGCCGGATCATCCACCGCCGCGACCCCCTCACTCATCTGCGCCGCTTCGCTGAGCGACGCCGGGGTATCGGCGCCCCCATTGGGGACCGTCGCCGAATTCTCGGCGTGCGCGTCCTGCGGTGTCTGTTCGCCGGCGTCGTGCTGCTCAGTGTCGGCCAGGCGCAACAGTTCTCGCACCTGCGTCTGCGTCTGACCACTCTGTGCGGCGATGCTGGCGATTGTTTCGCCGTTGGTGCGCATCACCTGTGCTGCCGCGCCGGCCGTCCGCCGAATCGTCGTCGCCTTCTCCTGCGCGCTCTGCCGGATCCGCTCCAGCCGTTCGTTCAACTCACTTTCGATCCGGGCGATCTGTTCCTCGGCCCTGGTCCGCGCCGCCGCCTCATCTTTAGCTGCGGACTGCTCGGCGTGCTCCAGCTTGTCCAGCTCGTCGAGGAACTCCTTGAGCGATTGCACGATCGCGCGCTCCCGCGCCTCCCTCTCAGCATTCGCGCGACGCCGCGCCTCCAAAGCCCGTTGCAGATTCCCTGATTTCGTCGTTGCTTTGCCCATGGTTGCGGACTCTAACCAGCCCTGCTGACGTAATCACGCCTCCAACTCCCCCTTACCCCATCACGTCTCACTACAGCCCACCTTCCGCCCCACACCCCTTCCCACCAGCACCTCCATCTGCCAGCCCACGTTTGTCCCACACACCTCTTGCACTCAGGTCACGAAGATCGCCAATCAACTTAAAGTTGACGCACGCGGGTGGCGCTTGGGGCGAGAGCCGCCAAGCCGCCATTGAACCATTTCCCGTTTGTGCTGATGAGCGATTTCGGCCCAGATCGTGGTAACTTGCCGTTGACATTGACAACTGTGAGTTGACCGTCTGGAGGCCTTCAGTTGAGCGTTCCAGGTTCGGCGCACCTCGTTCTCGCCGCGGGCGTGGTCCATCTTGATGAACCGTCCGCGGTCTTTGAAGCGATGCTGTCGGGGTGGCGACGCCAGCAGAAGTCCCGGCTGCTTGCCGAGGCCACGATCGAATCGCGATTGGCGTTCGTGCGACGGTTCGCTGCGTTCGCCGAGACGCATCCGTGGGATTGGACGGCCGGCGATGTCGAGGACTTCACGGCGGCTCTGATGTCGGGAAACAACCGCAAGGCGCCCTCGACAATTCGCGGCTACCACATGACGCTGCGGTTGTTTTGTGACTACCTACTCGATGGCCGTTATGGCTGGATCTCGCAGTGCGAGCAGCGGTTCGAAAGGATCCCGTCGCAGGTCTGCCATGACTTCAACACCGCGGCGCATCTGGTCGAATACGAGGGCAAGCCCGCCCGCCGGCCGTTCACCTACGACGAGGTGGAAACGTTGTTCGCGTTCCTTGCCGATCGAGTGGACATCATTGCGCGTTCGGGTCGCAAAGGCGCGTTGGCGGCGTTGCGCGACGCGCAGATGATCAAGACGGCCTACGCCTTCGGGTTACGCCGTCGAGAGCTGTGCTACCTCGACGTGGCCGACCTGCGTCCCAACCCGCGGATGCCGGCGTGGGGAACGTTCGGCGCCGTCCACGTCCGGTATGCCAAGTCCAGCCGCGGCAGCGCCCCTCGGCGTCGCACGGTGCTGGCCGTTCCCGAGTTCGACTGGGTGATCGACGGACTGCGCCAATGGGTCGATCAAGCCCGGCCGCTTCTGAGTCCCGGCAGCCGTCAAGAGTTGTGGCTGACTGAGCGTCGGCAGCGGGTGGCGACCAAGCAAATGGACAAGCGATTCGCCTACTTGCGGGCGCAGGCCGGTCTGCCTCAAGACCTCACCCTGCACTGCCTGCGGCACTCCTATGTGACCCACCTGATCGAGTTCGGTTACCCGGAACGGTTCGTTACCGAGCAGGTCGGACATTCTTACGCCTCGACCACCGCGATTTACACCTCGGTGTCCAACGACTTCAAGACCAAAACGTTGCAGGCGGCGCTGCGCCGCGTCTACGGATCCGCGACGACTGAAGGGAGCCAGGATGAGCACTAGAACCGTCCTCCGGTGGAACCTGCGCCGCCTGATGGCCGAGAACGGCATGTTCGCCACCACCGACCTCGTCGCACCGCTGCACGAACGTGGCGTGGAGATCTCCCGACAGATGGTTCACCGGATCGCTACCAAGCCTCCACAGCGCATCAATCTCGACCTGCTGGCGGCGCTGTGCGACATCCTGGCGTGCACCCCCAACGATCTGTTCGAGCTCGCCCAAGAACAGATCCGCGAGGCACCCGCAGTCAACGACAGCGGGCCCGGGATCGGCGACCTGCGGCCGATCCGCGCCAGGATCCGCCGCCCCGGCGACAACGAGTGAATCGACGAGCCTGCTGGGAGTGCGCAAGCACCAACTACCTGACCCGGCTGACGCATGGGTGTCGCATTTGTGTCGGCTGCCGTCGCAGGCGGCACTACCACCCCGAAACCTGTCCGGGCTGCCATGTCGTGCGGCCGCTGGCATGGCGACGCGGCGAGACGGTGGTGTGCGCGTCATGTGCCGGTGTCGAGTCGATCTTCGGGTGCCGCGAATGCGGGCGCGAAGACCATCCCTACGGGCACAATCGGTGCGCGCGATGCTTCCTGCGTGAACGCCTCAGCGACTTGCTCGCCGACCCGACGACCGGCCAGATTCACCGCCAATTGCGGCCGGTCTTCGACGAGCTGGTGAACTCCGAACGCCCACAAACAGGGCTGTGGTGGCTGCGCAAGAAACCTGGCATCGGCCCCCAACTTCTCGGGCAGATGGCTTGCGGCGCGGTCGACATCAGCCACGACACCTTCCGCACCCTGCCCTCGGATCGTGCCCACGACTACCTTCGCAGTCTTCTCGTCGCGGTCGGTGTCCTGGAACCGTTCGACATCCGCATCGAACGGATGCTGCCCTGGATCGAAGACATCGTCGCCGAACTGCCCGCCGAGGACGCCGCCTTGATTCGCCGATTCGCGCACTGGCAGGTGCTGCGAGGAATGCGCAAGGCCGCCCGTGAAGACCGGTTGACCAAGTCGATGGCCGATGCGTGTCGACGGCGCATCCGCGTCGCGATCGAGTTCGTGGGCTTCCTCGCCCGCCATGACGCCAGTGCGGCGACCGCGACCCAGGATCTGTTGGAGCGCTACCAAGAACACGTCGGCAGGATGCTGAACCATGAGTACGCCTTCATCGTCTGGCTACGCCAATCCCGCACCAACACCAAACTCCGAGTCCCCGACGTCCCGCAGTCACCGCCCTCAGTAACCGTCTCCGATACGCAGCGGTGGGCGGCCGTAGAGCGTCTGCTGCACGACACGACCGTGCGCCGTTATACACGAATTGCGGGCCTGCTCACATTGCTGTTCGCACAGCCGCTTTCACGCATCGTCGCCATGCGCACCAGTCAGGTCGCGATCACCGACGACCGGGCCGTGCACGTCACCTTCAGCAAGATTCCAGTCCAGATGCCGCCGCTCCTCGACGACCTCATCCGTGAGCACCTCGAGCACCGCGGCAAAAGCCTCTACGCCTCACGCGGAACCGGCTGGCTGTTCCCCGGCGGCAACCCTGCAGCGCACCTCGCCACCGAGAACATCCGCTCCCAGCTCGTCGCCATCGGGATCAAGCCCTACGAGAACCGCAAAGCGACCCTCTTCCACCTCTCCGGCGACATGCCCGCACCAGTCCTGGCCGAACTGCTCGGGCTCACCGACAAAAACGCCGCCGACTGGGCCAGACTTGCTGCCCGCGACTGGACCGCCTACATCGCCGAAAGAGCCCGCTGACTGATCCGCCCCGGCATGTCGGGAGGTTCTCTTATCTGAGTGCCTCCTCGGCATGAGGGTGCCGTTGGCGATGGTAGTAGAGCGCTTCGGCCCGATCGGGGGTTAGGTCCTGGCAGTAGCCGTTGGGTCGCTGACGGTTGTAGAAGGCCACCCATTCGGCGGTCCCCAGCGCCAGTTCGGTGGCACCGGGATAGAGCGGCTGGCGGTCGATGAGTTCGGTCTTGTAGCTGCTGTTCACCGATTCGGCCAGAGCATTATCGAAACTATCCCCGACGGATCCGACTGAAGGCAGGATCCCCTCAGCGGCCAGACGTTCGGTGAACGCGACCGCCGTATACTGAGCTCCCGCATCGCTGTGGTGAATAAGTGATTCCAAAGATGTTGCACCCGAACGCTTTCTGGTGTCGATAGCATGGTCGATCGCATCGGTCACCAGCTTCTGGGTCATCTCGGTAGCCACCTTCCAACCCACGATCTTGCGGGCATAGACATCGGTGACGAATGCCGTGTAGGCCCAGCCGGCACGAGTCCGGCAGTAGGTGAAATCGGCCACCCACAATCGGTCAGGCGCACCGGCGACGAAATTACGCCGGACCCGATCCGGGGCTCGCGTCGCTGCCGGATCGGCGACGGTGGTGCGCACCCGCCGGCGCTTGCACGCACCCCGCCAACCCATCTCCCGCATGACCCGTTCCACGACACAGCGCGACACGTCGATACCGTTGGTGCGCAATACAATCCATGTCTTACGAGCGCCCAGGACTCGGTACAGACTCTGCGATTGGCGAAGCTGCCAGATCGCATCGATCACCTGCGCATCGGCCCAGTCGGCTTTCGAGGGGCCCTGACGGGCGCGGTGGGCGTAATACGTCGACGGGGCGATCGTGACGCCGTACTCGGAAAGCACAGCGCACATCGACTCGACACCCCACTTGAGACCATCAACGCCCACCCGCATGTGCTGGTGGGCGCTGATGAACTCCACGACTACTGAGAGGGCCGGTCGAGCTCGGCGGCGAAGAAAACCGAGGCCGCCTTCAAGATCGCGTTGGTTATCTACGGCCCCTTGAGGGCTTGTCTTTGATGTAGGCGACACACCCTCTGTGGGTCAGTGCATTTCGTCATGGAATGGTTATCTTTAGTGTTCATGACGCCCGTGTCTGGGTATCTGGTTCAGC
>NZ_JBTBFV010000049.1:0-40765 GCF_054786995.1 Mycobacterium sp. ZZG | reverse complement strand
AGTTGCATCTACGAGATGCCCTTCGTAGTGGCTGAATTGGATCCTGAACAAATCTCATTCTCCCACCACGACAGGGCATTTCGCTGTTTCAACCCACCCAGGCCGCCACCTAATCGGTGTATCCAGGTTTAGGTCACGTCTGGTTACGTGCGGCTCGGCGGTACCTGCAGGAGCAGCGGAGGGCTGTCGCGGGGGCGCTCGCCGACGGTGATGTGCAGGCCGCGGTGGTCGCCGCCGCCGAATGTCCGGCCACATTCCTGGAAAGCCACCCGTCCTCGGCGCTGTACCTGCTCGCTCTGCCCCGCCATGAGCTGCTCGGCGCCCGCGACGTTGCTGCCGAACTCGCGGCCGATCTCCGCGCTCTCGACGGCGACCTGGGGGCGCTCATCGTCGAGCTCGCCGAGAGCATGTGGGGCCGCCGTGACCGGCACGCAATCGCGGCGATCCGGGCCTGCGTGGTCGATCTGCCGACCGCGTTGCTGCTGCGCGCGCAGCATCCGCCGGACCCCGGGACACGCGACCGGCTCACCGCCGCGGTCCGCGCAGTCCTCGCACTCACACCCCCGGCACCCAAGTCCAGGAAGGAACCGACATGAGGACAGGTCCCGCGCTGCGCACCAATCTCCGAATCTGGAACACGCTGCAGAAGATTCCGTTCGGCACGTGGATGTTCAGTCAGGCGGTATGCCTGAAGGCCCCCTACTTCCGCTCCGTGCATCCCGCCGTCGAGGAACTCCGGGTGGGCTACTGCCGCGCGACCGCACATAACCGCCGCGGCGCGCACAACCACCTCGGCACCTTCCACGCCATCGCGTCGTGCAACATGGCCGAGCTCGCGGGCGCGTTGATGACCGACGCCACCATCCCGCCGACGCACCGCTGGATCCCGGTCGGGATGACCGTCGAGTACAGAGCACAGGCCAAGACCGACGTCACCGCCATCGCGCATCTGGAATCGATTCCTGAGTTCGGCTCCGAGGCAACCGAACTCGTCGTTCCAGTGGATATCACCGATGCGGCCGGCACGGTGTGTGTCGCCGCCCGGATCACAATGCGGATCTCTCCGCGTCGCAGCTAGCCCTCAGGCCGCCACCGCGGTGCCGCAGATACCGCAGACCTCGAACACGCGCCGCTTCCATCGCGCCACCGGGATGAAGAACAGCGTGAGTTGTTTGAACTCCCGCATGCGGTTCCACTGGCTGGTGTTGTGACAGCGCGGACAGGTCCGCACCTGTCCGGCGCCGAGGTAGGCCTGTTTGGTGCCGTACCCGAAGAAGAGCAACATGCCGTCAGCCTCCTGAACTCATACGCTGATCACCGTCTTATGCGGCGCACCGCCAGGATCCCGGCTGATCAGTCCCTGTTCGGCGAAGGCATCCAGCCATCCGCCCATCGGCCAGGTACCCCATCGGCGGTGATAGATGTGTGCGTTGCGCACGATGTCGTCGAGGTGCCGCACCGGCGGGTTCTCGACCGGGTGGTGCTGGTGGAAAGCGTGCGCCCCGCCCACCCAGCACATCGGCACGCCCCTGGCTGCGGCGCACTGCCCGAAGTCGGTGTCCTCACCACCGTAGCCCACGTACTCCTCGCAGAAGCCGCCGATCCGATCCCAGGTCCCTGCGCGTACGGCGAACGACAGCGACCAGAACAACGCGTAATCCGTTGTCGGAAGCACAGTTCCGTCGGGAGGTGACGGTCGGGCGGCGTGCGGTCGCCGGTGGTCGTCCAGTGTCGCCAGGTCATACCCGGCGGGTCCGGCCGGGGGCAGGTAGGTGACCGGACCGCACAGCAGCGCGTCCCTGTGCTCGGCCCGCCGAGCCGCTGCCCGGTAACGGCCGGTCAGCACGGCCGACGGGATGCAGTCGACGTCGAGGAAGATCAACAGTTCGGCTCCTCGGTCGAGGGCGCTTCGGGCGCCGGCGTTCCGCGCCCTCGCCAGCGGCAGCGGTGCCGCCGCCCGGCACGAGACGACGTAGCCGGTGTGCCGTTCAGACTCCGCGACCGCGACCACGTCGGGGTCACCGAGCGCCACCACGACGTGGTCGTCGACGGGCTCCGTGCTGCACTGCAGACCCCGTATCTGGGCGCGCAGGTGCCGGTGCCGTCCGTGCACGATCGTGATCACCGCTGTCTTCATCGCCGGGCCGCCTTTCCACGGCACCGGACCGCGGTCGACTCGATCGCCGCGGCGGCCCGCGCTGCCGCTCCGTGCACCTGCCATTGCCTCCACCGCTGCGGGTCGGTGGTGAGTGCCCGTTGCAGCACGACGGGCCAGTCGTCATCGGATGGCCACCGCGGTGCGGTGACAGCCAGACCGTATCGGCTCAGCACCGACGCGGTCATGTGCTGCTCGTCGAAGGGCCGAGGCTGCGGGATGACGACCGCAGGTCGGCGGGCCGCCGCGATGTCGGCGACACTGTTCTGGCCGGCGTGACTGACCACGACGTCGGCGTCGCACAGGTAAGGCCACGGGTCGTCGGTCCAGATTCCGGACGCGCCACCGAGGGCGGTACAGGTGACGTCCTGCACGCACGCCCGGGCGGCGCCGAACCCGTCGGCAGCGCCGCCGAGCAGCAGCACGTGCAGGTCGCGCCGGTCACTGGACCGTGTCGGCATCGGTCGGTTCTCGAAGCGGCTGACGCCACCGACGTAACTGGTCTTGTGCTCGTGCGGTTTCAGCCAGTGCGGGGTGTTCAGACCGGCGGGCCAGGCGGCCAGGATGTGGTCGGCCATCTGGTGCACGACGACATGCGGCGGATCGGTCCGGTCCCCGGGCAGTGCGACGATGACGGTCGGAATCCCCAACAGCCGCAGGAACATCGCCACCTCGACCGACACATCGACCACGCACAACTCGGGCCGCGCGTCGGCGACCCACTGTGCCAGCGCCTGCATGCGCGCCCCGAAGCCGCTGTCGTAGTGGGGCGCCCAGTGCAGCGCCCCGTGCGCCGTCGGTTCCGAGACGTGTTCAGCCACGTCGTCACGCGGAAGCCTGACGATCGAGGAGAACGGATGCTGTTGCGGCACAGTCGCCGAGGTCAATGCCGTCACGGGCCTGCACAGATGCGAGGTGATGCTGACGGCCCGGGCGAGGTGGCCGTACCCGTGATGGTGGATGTAGTAGCCGATCATCGGTGTCGTCACCCCTGGGAGAGATCATCTGTCGATAGATTGCGAGGTAGGCCCGCACCATTGCCGCGGCAGAGCAGCGGCGCACGGCGTGCTCGTGCACCTGCCGTCGGGGCAGCCGCGCGGCCGCCGGGATCGCCGCGGCCAGCGCCTCGATGTCGTCGGGAGCTACCAGGCAGCCCGACTGGGGTGTCACCAGTTCGGGGATCCCGCCCCGCGCGAAGGCGACGACCGGTGTGCCGCAGGACATCGCTTCGGCGACCACGAGACCGTACGGTTCGTCCCACGTCGGAGTCACCAGTGCGACCGAGGCGGCTCCCACCAGGCGGGCCAGGTGCTGCTGGGTGAGATGGCCGGCATACCGGACGGCTTGACCCAGGTGCGGTTCGACGGCATCGGCGAAATACGCGGGATCGGAGATCGGCCCTGCCAGCATGAGATTGCGACCGGCAAGCCGGGCGGCATCGATAGCCAGGTGCGGAGCCTTTTCCGGGGTGATACGCCCGAACCAGACGGCGTGCTGCCCGCACGGTCCCAGCGGCCACCGCCGGGCGTCGATTCCGTTGGGCACCACAGTGAACGGGACGCCGGCGGGCGCCCAGGCAGTGGCGGTGTGTTCGGAGACGGCGGCGAAGCGGGTACCCCGGCCGCCGGTGGCCTGGACGGCCGACTCCAGCCACGGCGTCGGCGGGGTGTGCACCGTGGTCAGCATCGGTGTGGACAGCGTGGGCGCCATCGCCACGGGCAGATAGTGCAGGCTGTGATTGTGGATGACGTCGAAGCTCTCGGCGTGGCTGCCTGCCAGGCCCAACATCAGCGCCAGGTAGGCATGGTGGTCGTCCATGAACTCCTCGGCGGGCATGGAGACGTCCGACCGTGCCGCATCGGAGAGTTTCAGCTCGCGCACCGTCAGCGACGCGCAGCCCGGGGCGGGGTCTGAGCCGGGGGCGGCGAACAGTGAGACCCGTTGCCCCTGGTCGGCCAGCGCTCGGGCCAGGTGCCAGACATGCGCTTCCAGGCCGCCGGCGAACGGCTGGCTGACGGGGTGGCGGGACGATGCGATCAGCGCGATCCGCAGCGGGCGCATCATTTCAGTGCCTTCTCGTAGAGGGTCCTGTGCGCGCCGGCCAACTGCGCCCGTTCGGCGGACCGCTCCCTCCAGGAGGCCCGGGGGGCCGGCGTGCCGCTGCGCCAGCGCTCATGAGCCGTCTGCACGGCCATCTCCAGGGACGCCACATCGAACTCGGTTTCGGTGAACGTGAAGACACCACACGGCTGCTGCTCGGCATAGAACCCGCAGCTCGGTGCGATCACGGCGGTGCCCAGGTCGAAACAGGCTTCCAGCCAACCTGAATGCGTTCCGAATCGGTAGGGCAACACCGACACCGACAGTCCGGAAAGGTAGTCCCACAGTTGCGCATCCGAGAAGTAGGGGTGCATACACACCTCGACATGCTCATATCGGTCGAAGGCCAGCACCGCCTTCCCGAATCGTGGTGCGTACCAAAGGCTGCCAGGTTCGAAGACCTCATCGTGAATGTTGATGCGCAACAGCGCGTCCGGCAGAGTATCGGTGATCCCGGTCAGCGCGTGCAGCACCGGCAGCGGATCCATGTTGGCGCGCAAGCTCTTGACGTGGACCCCGACCACGAAGCGGTCCTGTTCCCTTCGGGTGGCCTCGATGTGCGGCCGCTCCAAGACATGGGGATGCGCGAGCACGTGAGCGGTGCGGTCCCACCGGCGCCGAATCTCCTGGGCGGCACCGGGTGTCAGGGTGATGATTGTTTCCGCCGCGGCGACCAACACGTTCTGCTGCAGCCGGTGCGCCTCGGGCTCACGGTGGTGCGGGTTACGCAGATCGTGGATGGTGTACACCAACGGCTTGCCGTGGAACTTCAGTTCCTGCATCACCTCGGACAGCACCTCCGCACCCACGGCATCGAACCCGAAGTGGACGTGGAACACGTCGAAGCGGTCATGGTTGGCGGTGACCCAACCGGGTTCCAGCATCAGCGGAGGCCACCACCCGCCCGGCACCTTGCGTCCGTCGGTGGGCACCGGATCGACCAGCCGGACCACGTCGTCCCCACCTGCCGGGTCGGCCAGATGTCGTACATACACATGGGAGGCCGGCACTGAAGCCACACGCAGCAACGATCGTCTCCTCACCCGGAATGTGAATACGTTGGGAACGCACGATGTCCCTGCGTACTGAAGAACTCGGCCCAGCCGATTTACCCCGCGGCTAGGGCGCCAAACATGACGGTTCGTTCATACTCAGGCGCGGCGTCACGCGTGACGCACGCTCATCACCACGCCGACCACCAGTCCGTCGCCGAGCAGCGTGCCCATCTGGTCGGACTGCTGCTCGGAGAGCTGCCAGGTGCGTGTTCTCGCGTGCCGGCGGCGGAGTTCCTCGTCCACCGTGTCGACGCACTGTTCCCACGCGTGCGGCATGGCGGGCAGGTCGGCGGTGCAGAGCTCGGCGTCGACGCGTAATCCGGCCGCGCTCAGCAGTTTCGGCAACGAGTCCCTGGTCGGGAAGTTGTTGCCGTCGGGTTGCTGGTCGGCGTCGAGGTCCTGCTGGGCGACGAACACGAGCAGGCCGATCCGGCCCGGTGGCCGGACCGCGCGGCGCAGTTCGGTGAGCACGCCGAGTTGGTCGGAGGTGGTGCACAGCACCCCGAGGCACCAGGCGGCATCGAACGCGTTGTCGGGGAACGGAAGCGCACCCGCGGTGGCCTGTACCACCGGGTACGGGAACAATGTGCGCGCCGCCCGGCATGCCCCGGCCTGCGGTTCCACCAGGACCGGCGACACCGGCATGCGGTCGGCGGCGTAGGCGGCGGGCCCCCCGACACCGGCCCCGCAGTCGAGCAACGCCTCACCTGGTCGCAGCTGCAACCGGTCGACGAGCCAGTCCAGCGCCGCGGGGTTACCGCTCCCACGACAGCCGGCCGGAATGTGGTACTCCGGGCCGAGATCACGTGCCAGTTCGGCGGTCCATTCGGCCACGGTGTCGAACTCCGCCTCCATCGCCTCGCTCATGACCCCAACCTTTCCGCGCGAATACGTTCCCCGACTTCGGCTTTGATGCGGGCGCCGACCTTGGTCCCGCCGGCCGACGCCAGTCCGGAGATATTGACCCCGGCCACGCCGTCGATGGCCAGCAGCGCCCGCGCCTCGGCGACGGCGGCCTCGATGCCCGCCTCGACCGGGTCCGCCGCGTTCAACACGGCGGTGACCACCTCCGGGTCAAGGGCCAATCCCGGAAGTCCCTGCAGGACGGCCGCGGACACCTCGTCGGTGAACACCGCCACCGCCGCCAGAACCGGAATGCTCAGTCCCGCAGCATGTGCCGCCGCCATGAACCCGGCGACCGAAGCCGGCGACGACACGTGGTTCAGGACGGCGATCCGGGCTCCGGCGTGCTGCTTGTGCACCAGCCGGCGGGGGCGTCCCGCGATCGGCGGCGCGGTGATGGTCTCCGGCACCGCGGCGGTCACTCCCAGCGACGCGGCCAACTCGACCAGCCGCGGCCCGTCGAGGTCGAAGGTCTGGGTGACATCGGGGCGCACGTCGTAGCCGCGCCCGTCGCCGGTCACACACAGCACCGTCTGCACGCCGATCAGCGACAGCCCCCGCACCTCCTGCTCCAGCACCACCCGGTTGCGGTCCCGGCAGGACAGCGTGATCCACGGGGTCACACCGGCGTCCAGCAGCAGTCGCCCCATCAGGGTGGGCGGGAAGTCGGGCCGGTTCTGGTGTTCGCCGACCAGGACGGCATCGCAGGACGGCGCCAACGCCGCCGCGGTCGCCGCGACATCGGGGGGATCGAAGGGGGCGCAGGTGAAATCCGTCAGGATCAGCGGGGCCGTGGCCGGTTCACGCGGGGCCGGCGCGTCGGCCGGCCATGGCACGACGTCGGGAAAAGCGCAGGGGCCGGGGCGCATTTCACACTCGCCGCCGGGCCGTACGCCTCCGCACGGCCCGAATGTCATCCGCTTGGGACAGCCCTCGTCCATGCATCACCCCCGATCGGCCTACAGTTCAGCTGCGGGGGTTCCCCTCCGCACCGCGGATTAGTCCTCGCGATCCCGGCGGGTGAGGCGGACCACAGCGCTCCACGGCCGGCCCACCGGAGGGCGGTGCGGGTCGGGCTGCGGCAGCAGCGCGGCCAGCCGCAGTAGCCACGGCAGCCGGCGCAGCCGTCTCGCGACGACCAACACCGACTCGACTTCGCCTGCGCGCCAACCGCGTTGCTCGAAATATCGGACGCCCTCGGGCGGGGCGAATTTGAACGGCGCATTGCGCAGCAGCCCGCCGGTCTTCTCGTTTATCCACTTCCGCAGCCCCGGTCCGGCCAGGTCCAGCAGCCACCACGCCACCTCTGGCCGGTTCAGCGCGCGCGACAGTTCGTCGACGTCGGAGGGTTCGAGGTACATCAGCAGGCCCTCGGTCAGTACGAGCGCTTTCGTCGCGCCGGCCAGCGCCGTGTCCAGGAACCGGTCCCGCGCGGCCGGATCGGCGAGGTCGACGGGATAGCGGGTCAGCCGGCACCTGGGCGTCTCACCGGCGAGCAGCTGTTCCTTCTCACGGATCAGGCCGGGCAGATCGCCTTCCACCCAGTCCAGGTCTGCGGGCAGGTCCAACCGGTACGGCCGGGTGTCCAGTCCGGCCGCAAGATTGAGGACACGGTCGCAGCCGGCGGCGACGGCGTCGCGGATGAGATCGTCGATCGTCTTGGTGCGGGCCACCATCCACCAACCCGAGCGCAACATCCGCGGGACGTTCGCCACGATCTGGTGTCCGCGCTCGCCGGTGAGCCGGTCGGCATAGGGGTCGTCGAACACCGCGTCGGCACGTGCCGACTCGATGGCGCGATATGCCGCGACCCATCGCGCGGTGTCCGAGACGTTGGCCACCAGTTTTTCGTCGCTCATCCCGGTGACGGTACGCGCGCGGCGGGTACCCACCGCGGGTGTTGACTGCTGCGCTGTTCGGGATCACCGCATCGAGCGCGCTGGTGATCGGAGCCCTCGTCGGCGTCCGGTGGGATCTGCCCAAGAAGGTGACCGGCGTGCTGCTGGCCTTCGCCAGCGGCGCGCTGATCTCCGCGCTGGCCTTCGAATTGTTCGAAGACGCGTTCCAGCTGGGCGGGGCGCTGCACTCCGGACTCGGCCTGCTCGGCGGCGCGGCCGCGTTCGTCGTGGCCGACAGCCTGCTCGACCGCTACATCAGCGGGAGCTCCGGCCCCCAGCAACGCGAAGTGGTGTCTGACGGCGCGGGCCGCGGGGTCGGACTGGCGTTGCTGGCCGCAGTCACCCTGGACGGCGTTCCCGAGAACCTGGCGCTCGGTGTCTCCCTCGTCGGTGGAGCGTCGCTGTCCTTGCTGGTCGCGATCTTCCTCTCGAATTTTCCCGAGGCCCTGGTCGGCGGGATGTCGATGCGCAAATCCGGGATGAGCGGACGGGCGGTCATCGGAGTGTGGCTGGGGTGCGCCGCGCTGCTCGCCGCCGCGGTGGTGGTCGGTCGGGTCACCGCCGGTCAGCTCAGCGAACCGGTGCTGGCGCTGGCACTCGCGTTCGCCGGCGGCGCGGTGCTGGCCTCACTGGCCGACACGCTGATGCCCGAGGCGTTCGAACACGGCCGCCCGCTCAACGCGTTCGCGACCGCCGGCGGGTTCTTCCTGTCCTTCGTGCTGGCGGGCTGACCGCACGGGCTACCAGCCGGCGGTGCGGGCCAGGTCGATGGCGTACTGGCTGACGAACGTGCCTGCGCTGGGCGCGCCGCGGCAGGCGCCGTCGGACTCACCGGGCCGCTTGACCCACAGGAACGCGTCGACCATGGGGTTGCCGGTGTCCGTGGTGGGGCGCGCACCGAGGGCGCGACCGCTCGGGTTGCACCAATAGAGATCGTCGCCTTCGACCGGCCCGGCGCCGTTGCGCGACGTGTCGACGACAAACGGCTTGCCGCCCGTCATCCCCGAGATCGCGCCGCCGTAGCCCACCGACTCCTCGGTGGTGAAGAAGTTCGCCGTGTTGAGGCTGAAGCCGCGGGCCTTCTCGATGCCCACCTGGTTCAGCCGGCCGGCCATCACGTCCGCGGCGACCCAGCGCGGGTGACCGGCGTCGACGTACACCGCGGTGCCCGGGTTGCGGGTCAGGGTGTCGACGGCGTAGCGGATCAGCTCGATCCGCTCCTGCTGCTGACCGGGGGACAGACAGTCGATCATGGCCAGCGCGTCGGGCTCGAGGATGACCGCCGCGCGCCCGGACCCGATGGCCGCCGCGACACCGTCGATCCAGGACCGGTACCCCCCGGCCGAGCCGAAGCCGCCCGCGGCGTAGCTGCCGCAGTCACGGTTGGGGATGCCGTAGAGCGCCAGCACCGGCATGGTGCCGGCGGCCTGGGCGGTGGCGATGTACTTGGCGTCCACCGCCGGGGTGGAGATGTGGTCCATCCAGTACGCGGTCGGGGTGTTCACGACGGCGGCCAGCAGCGGATCCGGGTTGCCCGCGGCGGCACGCGTCCCCTTCGAGTTGGGGTTGACGTAGAACGGCAGGCCGACCAACGGGTTCGCCTCGGCGGCCAGCCGCACCGCGGGCGCGGCGGCCGGGGCGGGTTCGGTGACCAGGACGGCGCCGGCGACAGCCGCGACGGCGGCGCAGGGGGCGATCAGGCGGGCGAGCACAGCAACGGCGGAAAACGTCACGCGAGAAAACTTAGTGGGGCTGTGCAGCGAGTGCCAACCGCCGTCGAGGTGGGTACTCCCCTTCGCGGGCCGGCGCCGATGCCGCCCCTCGACGGAATCGAGGACCACGGGTGCTGCGAATCGCGCTGATCGCCCACAATCACTTCCCCATCCGCGAACCCTTCGCCGGCGGCCTGGAAGCTCACGTGTGGCATCTGACTCGCGCGCTGGTCGGTCTGGGCCATCGGGTAACCCTGTTCGCCGCTCAGGGCACGGACCCGGGGTTCACCCATCCCGGGTTGACCGTGCGCGCGCTGCCGCGCAGCGAAGCCGCCGCGGTTCCGTTCCCGCTACCGGGCGCGGTGAAGCAGTCCCGGCACGACGCGTACGTCGCGGTGATGTCCGAGCTCACCGAGGACCACCCGTGGCGTTTCGACGTGATCCATAACCACAGCCTGCATTACGTTCCGATCCGGTGGGCGCCGTACCTGCGCACCCCGATGCTGACCACGCTGCACACCCCGCCCCTCCCCCTGCTCGAGGCGGCGATCGGGTCGATGAAGGATTCGGACCTCGCCTTCGCCGCGGTCAGTCGCAACGCCGCGGACGCGTGGGCGCACGTCGGCATCGAGCGGCTGGCGGTCGTCCCCAACGGGGTCGACGTGTCGCGGTGGCCGCTGGGCGCCGGTGGCGGCCGGTATCTGGTGTGGTCGGGGCGGATCGTCCCCGAGAAGGCGCCGCACCTGGCGATCGACGCGGCGGTGCGGTCGGGTCACCACCTCACGCTGGCCGGCCCGACCGTCGACGCCGAGTACTTCCGGCGCCGGATCGAGCCCCATCTGGGCGACAGGGTGCGCTACGCCGGACACCTCGACCAGCGAAGTCTGGCGTCGCTGGTGGGTGGCGCCGCGGCGGCGCTGGTCACCCCGCGGTGGAATGAACCGTACGGGCAGGTGGTCGCCGAAGCGCTGTCGTGCGGCACTCCGGTGGTCGCCTTCGCCCGCGGCGGCGTCCCCGAACTGGTCGACCGGGATTGCGGACGCCTGGTCCCACCCGAGGACACCGCGGCGATGGCCGCGGCGATCCCCGACGCCGCCGCGCTGTGCCGGACGACGGTACGCGCGAAGGCCGTCGCGAGACACAGTGTCGCGACGATGGCCGACCGGTACGTCGCGCTCTACCGCGACCTCATCGACCGGGCCGTGCGCCGCAGGCTCGACCGACCGGCGTGAGTGCGGGTCCGCCCTGCGCCGCTCAGTATCGTGTCCCGTGATGGGTGCCGATCGATCCGACGGGGCAGCGCGGCGCCGGCGCGCGTTGCACTTCGCCCTGAAGGGGCGCCGTGAGCCCGCGTCGGGCGCCGGCCAGCGCCGACGCACCTCCGGCGGGCTGAGCGAGCGGCACACCCGCAAGGTTCTCGACCTGACCATCCGGCTCGCCGAGGTGATGCTGTCGTCCGGCTCGGGCACCGCGGACGTCGTCGCCACCGCCCAGGACGTCGCGCAGGCTTACCAGCTCACCGACTGCGTGGTGGACGTCTTCGTCACCACCATCTTCGTGTCCGCGCTGCCCACCGCCGACAGCCCGCCGGTCACCATCGTGCGGGCGGTGCAGGCACGCTCCACCGACTACACGCGGCTCGCCGACCTCGACCGGTTGGTCCGCAGGATCACCTCGGGCGGGGTATCGGTCGATGAGGCCCACGAGGCGATGGACGAGCTGAGCGAGCAGCCGCACCCCTACCCCCGCTGGATCGCGACCGCGGGGTGGGCCGGCTTCGCCCTCGGCATCGCGATGCTGCTCGGCGGTACCTGGCTGACCTGCATCCTGGCCGCGGTCACCTCGGTGCTGATCGACCGCAGCAGCCGGCTGCTCAACAAGCTGGGCACCCCGCTGTTCTTCCAGCAGGCGGCGGGGGCGCTGATCGCGACGTTGATCGCCGTGGCCGCGTTCCTGTTCGCCGGGCAGGGCCCGACCGCGCTGGTGGCCACCGGGATCGTGATGTTGCTGGCGGGCATGACCCTGGTCGGCTCGGTGCAGGACGCGCTGACCGGATACATGCTCACTGCGGTGGCCCGGCTCGGCGACGTGCTGTTCTTGACCCTCGGCATCGTCGTCGGCATCCTGGCCGGTTTGCAGATCGCCGCCCTGGCCGGCATCGAGATCCAACTCCGTGTCGACGCGACCGAGTACTTCGTACTGCCCACCACGCCGACACAGATCGTGCTGGCGGTGACGGGCGCGGCGCTGGCGGGTGCCTGTCTGGTCATCGCGAGCTACGCCAAATGGCGGTCCGTGCTGACCGCGGGCATCGCGGCAGGTCTCGCCGAGGCCGTGTTGATCGGCCTCGGCAGCGCCGGTTTCGGCCAGGTCGTCGCGACCGGCACCGCAGCGGTGGGTGTCGGCCTCCTGGCCACCGTGATCTCGATTCGGCGGCAGGCGCCCGCGCTGGTCACCGCGACTGCCGGCATCACCCCGATGCTGCCGGGCATGGCCGTCTTCCGGGCGGTGTTCTACTTCGCCGTGGAGCGGGATTTCACCGCGGGCATGGCGCAGGCACTCGCGGCGGCGGCCACTGCGCTGGCGATCGGCGCCGGCGTGGTCATGGGTGAGCTGGCCGGCTCGCCGCTTCGTTACCGCGCCGGGCGGATCAGCGACTTCCTGCGGGTGGAGGGCCCGCCCGGGCTCCGGCGCGCGGTCGGCAACGTGGTGGCACTCCGCCCCGCCGCAGATCAGCAACCAGGCCGCAGCCCTCACCAGCGGTCGTGGAGCGTCGCGCTGGAACCCGAGTTGTCGGACACCAAGGCCGAGCCTGATTCCGGCAGGGAAGATCCAGCCCCGGACGATGAGCACCACACGAGCGATGACGTCCGGGATGTTTAGCCCCGGCAGATAACGAGCAAGCGCTTCTCATGTCCACCACCCACGAAGACCCACCACCGGGAGTCCTGAAGAAGGCCATCACCGCGTCGGCGATCGGCAACGCGACCGAATGGTTCGACTACGGCATCTACGCCTACGGCGTCACCTATATCTCGGCGGCGATCTTCCCCGGGGACGCCGCCAGCGCGACGTTGCTGGCGTTGATGACGTTCGCGGTGTCCTTCCTCGTCCGTCCACTGGGTGGATTCGTCTGGGGACCGCTCGGTGACCGGCTGGGCCGCAAGCGGGTGCTGGCGATGACGATCGTGCTGATGGCCGGGGCCACGTTCTGCGTCGGACTGGTGCCCAGCTACGACATGATCGGGATGTGGGCACCGTTCCTGCTGGTGCTGCTCCGCATGATCCAGGGCTTCTCTACCGGCGGTGAGTACGGGGGCGCCGCCACGTTCATGGCCGAGTACGCGCCGAGCCGGCGCCGCGGGCTGCTCGGCAGCTTCCTCGAGTTCGGCACCCTCGGCGGGTTTTCACTGGGCGCGCTGCTGATGCTGGGCTGCTCCCTGGTCCTCAGCGACGAGCAGATGCACGCCTGGGGTTGGCGGCTGCCGTTCCTGGTGGCCGCGCCACTCGGCCTGATCGGGCTCTATTTGCGGTCACGGCTGGAGGACACCCCGGTGTTCCGGGAGCTCGAGGAGAAGGGTGAGACGGAATCGGAGACCACCGCTCAGTTCCGCGATCTGCTGGGCCGGTACTGGCGGCCGATCCTGCAGTTGGGCGGACTGGTGGTCGCGCTGAACGTCGTGAACTACACCCTGCTGACCTACATGCCGACGTACCTGGAGACCAAGATCGGGCTGACGCCGGACCAGTCGCTGATCGTGCCGGTCATCGGCATGCTGTCGATGATGGTGTTCGTCCCCTTCGCCGGACTGCTCAGTGACCGGGTGGGACGCAAGCCGTTGTGGTGGTTCTCGTTGGTCGGTCTGTTCGTCGCCGCCGTGCCGATGTTCCTGTTGATGGGCACCAACCTATGGGGCGCGGTGATCGGCTACGCGCTCCTTGGGCTGCTGTACGTGCCGCAGCTGGCGACGATCTCGGCGACGTTCCCGGCGATGTTCCCCACCCAGGTGCGCTACGCCGGATTCGCGATCGCCTACAACGTGTCGACGTCGCTGTTCGGCGGCACCGCACCGGCGGTCAACGACTGGCTCATCGGCGAGACCGGCGACCTGCTGTTCCCCGCCTACTACATGATGGGCGCGTGCGTCATCGGCGCCATCGCACTGCTCAAGGTGCCCGAGACCGCACGGTGCCCGATCGGCGGGACCGTCACGCCGGGCACCGACGAGGCGCCGGACCCGGTGCCGTTCGAGAGCGCGCGCAGCGGGGGCTGAGCATGGGCGCTTGAGCGTCGGGCCATGCGGAACACCCTGGCGGGTTCTTCCGGACGTCGATGCGCCCCAATTGCCACAGGAAGCCGCGGTTTTCAGTGAATGGGCGAGTAGACCTCTGGAAAAGGCGGATTCCTGTGACTCATGCGGTGTCGCGGGAAACATAGCCGTCGCCGACATCGGGCTGCGTGACGCACTCACGGCTATGTGCGTGACGTACTCTGACCGCGAGATCAACGGAGGTAAGCGCGGTGAGGGCCGATCAACGTCGTGCGGTGGAAGTTGCCGACGCGTTCGGCCGTGCCGCCAAGTCGGTGGTGCGGTCGTTCGACGAGCGCCTCGGCGAGCACGGCGTGTCGACGCCGCGATCCAAGTTGCTTGCCGAAGTCCAACGGCTGCAACCGGTTCGGCTGGCCGATCTGGCCCGCGCGGTGGGTGTCACGCAGGGCACCGCGTCCAGCCTCGTCGACGCGCTGGTGCGTGACGGGCTGATCGAGCGGGCGCCCGACGCGAATGACCGCCGCGCGGTCCGGTTGACGACGACGCCGGCCGGGGCAGCACAGGCAAAGCGCTGGCTGGCCGATTACGCCGCGGCCGCGCACGAGTTGCTGAAGGGGTTGACCCGCGACGAGCAGGAGACCCTGACCCGACTCCTCACCAAGCTCGCCGACAGCCTGAGCTGAGCACCGCCCCACACCGAGGGCTCCGAAGCGTTCATCGGTGCCGGCCACGTCCGTTGACACCCTTGACCTCTCGCCATATAGTTCGAGGCACAATAGTTTGATATCAAAGGAGTTGTCGATGAGCTCGCCATCCACGTTCACACTCGGAAAGTACGAGGTTCACCGCGTCGGATTCGGCGCGATGCAGCTGCCCGGACCCGGCGTGTTCGGACCTCCGCGCGATCATGACCAGGCGATCGCCGTGCTGCGGCGCGCCGTCGAACTCGGCGTCGACCACATCGACACCGCACAGATCTACGGGCCCGATGTCGCCAACGAACTGATCAGAGAGGCGCTGCACCCGTACCCGGACAACCTTGCGCTGGTCAGCAAGGTCGGGGGCACCCGCGACGACCAGGCCAACTGGCTGCCCGCGCAGCAGCCGGAGCAACTGCGCCGCGACATCGAAGTCAACCTCGACACCTTGGAGACCGATCAGCTGGCAGCGGTGAATCTGCGGATCTTCGACAGCGGTGAGCCGGGTGCGGTTGACCGCCCGCTGTTCGACCGTCAGCTCGACGCGATGATCGCCGCGCGCGACGAGGGCCTCATCGCCGGTATCGGATTGAGCAACATCAGCCGCGAGCATCTCGAAATCGCCTTGGAGCGCACCGATATCGTGTGCGTGCAGAACGCGTACAACCTGGCTGACCGCTCGTCACAGCCGGTGCTCGATCTGTGCGTCGAGCGCGGAATCGCGTTCGTACCGTTCTTCCCGCTGGGTTCGGCGTTCACCCCCGACAATCCGGTGCTCGGCAACGCGACGGTGCGGCGCCTGGCCGCCGAACTGGATCGCACGCCGGCACAGATCGCGCTGGCGTGGACGCTGAAGCAGGCGCCGAACGTGTTGCTGATTCCCGGCACGTCGTCGGTGGCGCACCTGGAGGAGAACATGGCCGTCGCGCAGATCGAGCTGCCCGACGACATCTCTTGGTAGACACTTTTCATGGCCCCGACGCGCAGCGTGACCCTGGAAACGCTCGGGGCGTGGGTCATCAAGTGCAACCCGAACAAGACCCCGCTCGCGCCGATGCTTGCCGCCGGCGAGGCCAAACGCATCTGGTGTATCGCCGGCAACTACCGGTCTCGACTCATCCGGCCGGGCCACCGGGTCCTGTTCTGGGTGTCGTCACACCCCGAGCGGGGATTCTGGGGCGACGGTCGCGTCACCGGCCGGCCCGTCGCCGAGGGGGGCGGGCTGCAGCTGCCCGTACGCATTCCGCTGCTGCGCGAGCCGCTCACCGCGGTGAGGTTGTCGTCGATCTCCACGCTGGCGTCGATGGAGGTGTTCCGCTCCCCTCAGCAGGCCAATCCGTCGTGGGTGAGCGCGGCCGAACTGGCAGCCATCGACACACTATTGGCCCGGCTCTGAAGGGTTGCATCGCCTCGTACGGGATACACCGGGAATACCCATAGGAATCACGATCGTTGGAGGCAGCGTGAGCGAACAAGCAGAGTTGAGTCCCACCGACTGGGTCCGCGACCAGACCAAGCGCATCCTGGAGCAAGGCACCACCGACGGCGTCGAAATTCTCGACCGCCCGGTCGTGCTGTACACCACCACCGGTGCGCAGTCGGGCAAGAAACGCTACGTGCCGTTGATGCGCGTCGAGGAGAACGGCCGCTACGCAATGGTGGCGTCCAAGGGCGGCGATCCGAAGCACCCCAGCTGGTACTTCAACGTCAAGGCCAACCCCGCGGTCACCGTCCAGGACGGTGACAAGGTAGTGGAGGGCACCGCCCGTGAGCTCGACGGCGACGAACGCGAGCATTGGTGGAAGCTGGCCGTCGCGGCGTTCCCGCCGTACGCCGAGTACCAGACCAAAACCGAGCGACAGATCCCGGTCTTCCTCATCGAGCCGGTCGAGTCGGACCGACCCGCGGAATAGCCTTCCTGGTCGCGGTTACACCCTGCGGGGGAGCCCTGGCTTCACGCTCGCGGGGTCTATTCGACGCGACCGTTCTCGACCCGCCATGAGCGATCCAACCGGACGTTCTGCAGCATCCGTCGATCGTGGGTGACCAGCAGCAGCGCGCCCGCATAGGCGTCCAGGGCCTGTTCGAGCTGCTCGATGGCGGGCAGGTCGAGATGGTTGGTCGGCTCGTCGAGCACCAGCACGTTGGTGCCTCGGGCCTGTAGGAGTGCCATCCCGGCCCTGGTGCGTTCGCCAGGCGAGAGGTGGTCGACGGCGCGTTCCACGTGGTCGGCGCCGAGCCCGAATTTCGCCAGCAGCGTCCGCACGTCGGCGGTCGGCCAGGACGGCACCTGCTGCTCGAACCGGTCGAGAAGCCGATCAGGGCCAGTGAAATACGCACGGGCCTGGTCGATTTCGCCGATCTCGACACTGGCACCCAGGCTCGCCCGCCCCTCATCGGGCCGCTGACGGCCCAGCAGCAGGCGCAGCAACGTCGACTTACCCGCCCCGTTGGGGCCGGTGATGCCGATGCGCTCCCCGGCGTCTACCTGCAGTGACACCGGGCCGAGCACGAAAGCGCCTTGCCGCACAACAGCTTTGTCGAGTGTCGCGACCACCGCACTCGATCGCGGCGCCGCCCCGATGGTGAACTGCAGCGTCCATTCCTTGCGGGGCTCCTCGACCTCGTCCAGGCGGGCGATCCGGCTCTCCATCTGACGCACCTTCTGCGCCTGCTTTTCACTGGATTCGGTGGCCGCACGGCGACGGATCTTGTCGTTGTCGGGTGCCTTGCGGATCGCGTTGCGCGTGCCCTGGCTCGACCATTCCCGCTGTATACGCGCGCGGGCCACCAGGTCGGCCTTCTTCTCGGCGAACTCCTCGTACTGTTCGCGCCGATGCCGGCGGTTGACCTCGCGCTCGTCCAGATAGCTGTCGTATCCGCCGCCGAATACGGTGGCGGTGTTCTGCGCCAGGTCGAGTTCCAGTACGCGAGTCACGGTGCGGGACAGGAATTCCCGGTCGTGACTGACCAGGACAACTCCGCCGCGCAGCTCGCCGACGAACCGCTCGAGCCTGGCCAGGCCGTCCAGGTCGAGGTCGTTGGTCGGTTCGTCGAGCAGCACGATGTCGAACCGCGACAGCAGCAGCGCCGCCAGTCCCACCCGGGCGGCCTGCCCGCCCGACAGGGCGGTCATTGGCGTCGTGTCCGGACGCACGGCATCGGTGTCGAGTCCGAGGTCGGCCAATACTGCCGGCAGTCGCTCGTCGAGGTCGGCGGCGCCGGCGGCAAGCCAGTGGTCCAGCGCGGCCGCGTACGCGTCGGCGCCGTTGCCCGCGTCGTCCAGCGCGGCGGCCGCGGCGTCCATGGCGCGCGTGGCCTGGGCACATCCGGTGCGGCGCGCGACGTAGGCCGCCACGGTCTCGCCCGGGACGCGTTCGTGCTCCTGGGGCAGCCACCCGACGAATGCGTCGGCCGGCGCGACGCTGACCGAACCTCGGAGCGGATCCAGTTCCCGGGCCAGGATTCGCAGTAGGGTGCTTTTGCCGGCGCCGTTGGCGCCGACGACTCCGACCACATCGCCCGGGGCGACGGTCAGGTCGAGGTTCTCGAAGAGGGTGCGGTGGGCGAATCCGCCCGCCACATTCTTCGCGACGAGCGTTGCGGTCATGGCGCTATCGTCGCACTACCTTTCGGGCCCGACGGCCCCAGGGAATCGCCGTCGGCCACGGCTGCGTCGAAACGTTTGGCGATCCGGTGCACGGTGGCGTCGCGCAGCTCGGGGAGTCCGGGCGCGTTCCCCACCGTCAGTTATCCATGTGGCCCCCCGTGCGACAGCGCGGGCGGTCGGCTCTGCGAGCGCGTCGGTGAGGTAGCCGCCCGGGCCGGCCAGGTAGCGCAGCGTGGCTCGCTCGAAGAGCTTCTCCTTGGATCCAAACTCGGCGTAGATGCTGCGCCGGTGGACCCCGGTCGCCGCGGTGACGTCCGAGATCGACACGCCGTCGAAGCCGCGTTCCCAGAAGAGTTTCATCGCTTCCCGCTCGACGTGCTCGGGTTCGAATTCGCGGGGTCGTCCGACGGCCATGTACCGCACACGGATGAGCACAGCACCCTTGGCAGGAAAGCGAGCACTGGTGACGGGAGGATCGCGTGGAATCGGTGCCGAGATCGTGCGGCGGCTCGCCTCCGACGACGCCACGGTGGTGGCCATCCAGGCCGATTCCGCGGACCCGGCGCAGGTGGCACGCGCCGTCGAGCAGACCGTGGCCGAACTCGACGGCCTCGAGATCCTGGTGAACAACTCGGCCGTCGCCCACCTCGCACCGATCGACGAGTTCCCGGCCGAGGAGTTCGACCGCCTGGTCGCGATCAACATGACCAAGGGTGCGGTGTCCTCGTTCACCAGAGGACTGGCCCGCGACCTCGGATCGCGTGGCATTACCGTCACCAACGTCCAACCTGGCCCGATCGACACCGACGCCAACCCCGACGACGGTGCCTTCGCCGAGAGTCTGAAGCAGGTGACCGCGCAGGGCCACTACGGACACACCAGCGACGTCGCATCCCTGGTGAGCTTCCTGGCCGGCCCGGAGTCCGGCTACATCACCGGGGCGCACCTGAACGTCGACGGCGGCTTCACCGTGTAGGGCTCGACCGGCGATGCCTGCTTCGGCTTGTGGCGGGCCGACCTCGGCGCGTTAGTGTGCTTGGGTCGGCCTCCATGACCAGCCGACGGAAGAGTTGAGCACATCTATGACTGCACCAGCAGAAGCCTCGCCGCTCGAAGCGCGGGTCGGCCACCACTACCAGATGGACGGCACCTACCTCGTCGGTCGCGAGAAGGTCCGCGAATACGCCCGCGCGGTGCAGGACTACCACCCCGCGCACTGGGGCGTCGCCGCGGCCGCCGAGCTGGGCTATAGCGACGTCGTCGCGCCGCTGACATTTACTTCGGCCCCGGGCATGCAGTGCAACCGCCGGATGTTCGAGGAGATCGTCGTCGGCTACGACACGTATCTGCAGACCGAAGAGGTCTTCGAGCAGCACCGGCCGATCGTCGCGGGTGACGAGCTGGTCATCGACGTGGAGCTGTCGTCGGTGCGCCGGACGGCCGGCCGGGACTTCATCACCGTGACCAACACCTTCACCGACACGCGCGGCGAGCGGGTGCACACCCTGCACACCACCGTCGTCGGGGTGACGGCCGAAGACATCGACGCCGGAGTCAAGACCGCCGTGCAGAACGCGATGATGCACGATATGAACATCCTCGACATCGGGGGATCCGAGGACGACTACGAGAAGACGGTGCGGCCCGCGGGCGACATCCGGATCTCCGACGGGGCGCTGACCCGCACGCCGGGTACGCCGTCCTTCGACGACGTCAAGGCCGGCGACGTGTTACCCGTCCACCACACCCGACTCTCCCGCGGCGATCTGGTGAACTACGCCGGCGTCGCCGGCGACGCCAACCCGATCCACTGGGACGAGGACATCGCCAGGCTGGCCGGCCTGCCCGACGTGATCGCCCACGGCATGCTCACCATGGGTCTGGGCGCCGGCTTCGTCTCGGCCTGGTCGGGCGACCCCGGCGCGGTGACCCGCTACACGGTGCGGCTGTCCCAGCCGGCGGTGGTGTCGGCCAAGGAGGGCGCCGACATCGAATACAGCGGCAAAATCAAGTCATTGGACCCCGAGACCCGCTCCGGCATCGTGCTGGTCGGCGCGAAGTCGGCGGGGAAAAAGATCTTCGGTCTCGCCACGATGCACATCCGCTTCCGCTGAGCCGGGAGGTCATGGTGGTCGGCACCATCTCCACGCTGAACCGGTATCCGGTGAAGTCGATGCTCGGTGAGCGGTGTGCCGGTCTGGAAGTAGTCGGTCGGCCGCCGCGGTCGAGCGGTCCGACCTGATGACGTCCTCACCCACGGGCTCGACTGCGGCGAGGTCGCGCCGCGCTGCTCGGTGCCGACGCTCAAACGCGGTGCACTGAACCGATTCCCGCAGTCGTTGCGGTACGTGCTCGAACCCAATCGGGTCGAGGCGCAAAGAGTGGCACCGATCTACACGCAGGGCGAGAACGTGCCCGCCGCCGACCGCGGACCGCTATGAGAGTTCCTGCAACGGCGCGAAGGTTAAGCACACCCTGGTCGTGACCATAGTGCCTCGCAAGGGGCCCTTCCTGATGTCGCCGCGCGAGGTGCCACCTCGTCGCCCAACCCGACATTGGCGACAAGATGGTCGCGACACTGCGCAATGCTGCCTGACGTTCCGGCACCGCATACGGCACAGTACGCCCCTCACATCCCGAGTCGATTAGAGCAGCAACCTTGTATGCCAAACCGACGCCCCCGGCTGAGAAAACACGTCCTTGGGGCGGATAATTAGTAGCTGTGCTGTACATACAGTGCATATTCTAGGAGGTTAATCGGCCTCCTGTCAGCCTCCGTAACATTGCCATACGGACGGCATTTCAAGCCGTCTGAATATGGTGACATCGGTAGTCTATTTGCTCAATCTTCACGCTTGTAACCGTGAGGCATGCTGTGCGGCCCCTAAGTCGCCAGTGCCGACTTTGGCTGTTTCTCTTTCAAAGATCGCCAAGAGCTGCTTATTATCTTGGCAGTCAAATTTGCTAGAAGTGCACGTCCGGTCTCGATCCGTCATGGGCGTGTGCGGAGCCAAGAGGACGGCCCGGGCGGGCCAGACGAGCGAGGGTTGCAAAATGGGCTCAGGAACCCATCGTCGGCATGCCGTACCGAGCAAACCTCGCCACCAGAAGCAGAAGAACTCCAGCAACGCACAGGCGACCTACCCGACCTTCCGCCTCGCAGGCGGCACCTCCACCTCGACCGCTCCTCCGCTCACCGCAAGCACCTACGCGAAGTACATCGGCCGGGTCGGCGTGCTGGCGGTGGCTCTTGGTGTCGGCGCTGCGGTCACCACAGGCCACGGGCTCGGGGCAGCGCACGCCGACACCGGCGCGGCATCCAAGGACTCCTCGTCGAAGGATCCGTCGTCTTCAACAGCGTCGAATGAGTCGACCGACCAGGTGTCTGACGAGGACGGTGGAGACGCCGAAGACACCGCAGACGACTCCGATGCCGCCGACCAGGAGACGGCCGACACGGAACTCGACGACCCCGAACTCGACGACTCCGAGACGGTGGACGAGCCGACCCAGGATGTCGAGGAGGAGACCGAACCGTCGACCGAAGTGGTGGCTGTTCCGCCGGTCGACGATGCGGCACCGGAGGCTGCCGAGCAGGAGCCCGTGCCGCAGAGCGCGCCCGCGTCCACCGAGTCCACCGAAAGTTCGGCCGACGTTGCGCCGCTTCCCGGATCGCACGACTCCGGCGCGGCGACCTCGGATCCATCCGGCACATCGGTCGAGCTGGATTCACCGGCCGACCCGGAGGCAACGGCCCTGGACGAGGACGGAAAAGACTTCGGGACCAACATCTTTCAGACAAGTCTCACCGACGAATCCCAGCCGCCGGCCACGGCGTCTTCTTCCGCGGCCGCTCCGGTCGCCGCGGTCGGGAGCGTCCAGGCCTTCGTCTCCTCGCTGTTGTCCCCGTTCGTGGCGCCGGGGCCGGTCGCACCGGCACGGCCCCCATTTCTGTGGGCACTGCTGGGATGGATTCACCGCGAGATCCAGCGCACGTTCTTCAACCGCACCCCTGATGTGCGGCCACAGGAGCTGACGCTCGTGCTGGACCCGGGCGTGGCGAGTGGCCCCATCTCGTTCAACGGTTACGACTACGAAGAAGACGCGATAACCTACTTCGTGCCGACGCGCGGTGTCCCCGGCGGCCCCAAGCACGGCACCGTGACCGTCGATCAGGCGACGGGCACGTTCACCTACACGCCCGACGCGGGCTTCACCGGCACTGACGATTTCTTCGTCACCGCAAGCGATGCCCGTAGCCGCTTCCACCTCCACGGGCTGTTCGGATTTCTGCGGCCGCACCGGGGCCATACCGATGCCGCGAGGATCACCCTGAACGTCGTCACCCCGGCCGCCCCGCCGGTGGTGAACAACGACTCTTACGCGACCGCCGAGAACAACGCAGTGGTGGGCAACGTGCTGTCCAACGACAGCGATCCCACCCATCAGAACTTGACCGCCACACTGCTATTCGGTCCCTCCCACGGCAGCGTCACGCTGACGCCGAACGGAGAGTTCACCTACACACCGAGGCCCGGCTGGAGCGGCACAGACGACTTCACCTACACCGCAACCAATCTCACGTTCAGCTCGACTGCGAGCGTGACGATCACCGTCACCCCCGTCAACCAGGCTCCGACGACCGTCGACGACTCCTACGCGACGACCGAGGACATGGCGGTCACCGGGAACGTCCTGAACAACGACAGCGACCGCGAAGGCGACGCTGTCACCGCGGCGCTCGTGACCGGCGCCAGTCACGGCGACCTCACGTTCAATGCCGACGGATCGTTCACCTACACGCCGGACCCCGACTTCAACGGCATCGACCACTTCTCCTATGCCGCCTCGGACGGATTGCTCACCAGCGCACCGACGCTGGTGACGATCACTGTTGCCGCGTTCAACGACGCGCCGGTGGCCGGCGACGACTCCTTCGCCATCAACGAGGACGGCATCCTGACCGGTTCGGTGCTGCGCAACGACAGCGACGTGGATGCCGATCCGCTGACTGTGTCGCTGATCTCGGGGCCGGCCCACGGCAACCTCACCTTGAATCCGGACGGGACGTTCTCGTTCACGCCGTTCGCCGACTACAACGGAACCGACTCGTTCACCTACACCCTCAGCGACGGAACGGCCGGCGACACCGCCACCGCCACCATCACGATCGCCCCGGTCAACGATGCCCCCGTCGCGCATGACGGGTCGTTCGTCGTCAACGAGGGAACCAGCTACACCGGCACCGTGAATGTCATCGACGTCGACGGCAACACCCTGACCAGCACGGTCATCGCCGGCCCGAACCACGGCACGCTGACACTGGATACCGACGGGTCGTTCATCTACACCCCCGATGCCCAGTACAGCGGGACGGACTGGTTCGCGTTCGCGGTCTCCGACGGCACGGTCTCCAGTGCGCCCGCCGTCATCCAGATCACGATCGCCCCCGTCAACAACGCGCCCGTCGCCCATGACGACACCTACTCGATGAACGAGGACGCCATCCTGGCCGGCTCGGTGGTGTTCAACGACGCGGATGCGGACCGCGACACCCTCACCGCCGCAG
Source organism: Mycobacterium sp. ZZG (assembly GCF_054786995.1). Taxonomy (NCBI): domain Bacteria; kingdom Bacillati; phylum Actinomycetota; class Actinomycetes; order Mycobacteriales; family Mycobacteriaceae; genus Mycobacterium; species Mycobacterium sp. ZZG. The sequence continues at coordinate 16,794 of NZ_JBTBFV010000049.1, read as the reverse complement.
TCGCATCCGGACCGAGCCACGGTGTGCTGGTCCTCCATGCGAACGGCTCGTTCACCTACACGCCCACCGCCCACTACCACGGCACCGACAGCTTCACCTACACCCTCAGCGACGGCACCGCCACGAGCAACGCCGCCACCGTGACCATCGCGATCAACCCGGTCAACGATGTTCCCGTCACCGGTGACGACATCTACAGCGTCGACGAAGGTGCCGTGCTGACCGGCAACGTCCTGACCAATGACCGTGACGTGGAATCCCAGTCACTGACGGCGTCTGTGGCCGACGGCCCCCTGAACGGCACCGTGGTTCTCGACTCCGACGGCAACTTCCAGTACACGCCCAACGCGAACTTCAGCGGAGTGGACTGGTTCACCTACCTCGCTTCCGACGGCTCGGCCGTCAGCACACCGGCGGTGGTGGTGATCGTGGTCGCACCGGTCAACGGCGCGCCGGTGGCCAACGACGACAGTTACACGGTGGTCGAGGACGGCATCCTGGCCGGCAACGTGCTGTCGAATGACGTTGACGATGAGGGAGATTCACTGACCGTGTCTCTGGTCAGCGCGCCGGCGAACGGTGCGCTGGTGTTGAACGGCGACGGCACGTTCGTGTACACACCGGCCGCGAACTACAACGGCACGGACTCATTCACCTACATCATCGGCGACGGCCGCCTCACCAGCCGGACAGCGACTGTCACCGTCACCGTCACGCCAGTCAACAACGCGCCGGTCGCCGTCGGCGATTCCTTCAGCACCGACGAAGACTCCGGGCTGTCGGGCGATGTGCTGACCAACGACACCGACATCGACGGCGACAGCCTGACCGCCACGCTGGTCACCGGCCCGGCACACGGAACCCTCATCCTCAACGCCGACGGTTCGTTCGAATACACCCCGCACGCCGACCACCGTGGCACCGACATCTTCACCTACACCGTCACCGACGGCACCCTCACCAGCTCGGTGGCCACCGTCAGCATCACCATCAACCCGGTCAACGACACCCCCACCGCGGTCGGTGATTTCTTCACCATCGACGAGGACGCCGTCCAGTCCGGCACGGTGATCACCAATGACGACGATGTGGACGGCGACCCGTTGACCGTGTCCCTGGTCGACGGACCCGCCCGCGGCACCCTGCTCCTCAACGCCGACGGCACCTTCACCTACACCCCGCACGCCGACTACCACGGCACCGACAGCTTCACCTACACCGTCACCGACGGTACCCTCACCAGCTCGGTGGCCACCGTCAGCATCGTCATCGACCCGGTCAACGACACCCCCGTCGCCGGCGACGACTCGTTCACATTCGACGAGGACCACATCCTGACCGGTGGAGTGCTCGCCAATGACAGTGATGTGGACGGCGACTCGCTGACCGTGTCCCTCGTCAACGGCCCCGCCCGCGGCACCCTGATCCTCAACGCCGACGGCAGTTTCACCTACACCCCGAACGCCGACTACCACGGCACCGACAGCTTCACCTACACCGTCACCGACGGCACCCTCACCAGCTCGGTGGCCACCGTGAGCTTCACCGTCAACCCGGTCAACGACACCCCCGTCGCCGGCAACGATTCGTACACCGTCGCCGAGGACGGCACCTTCACCGGTAACGTTTTGTCCAACGACACCGACGTCGACGGCGACAACCTGACCGCGACGGTGGTGGACGGACCCGCCCACGGCACGCTGACCTTCAACGCCGACGGCAGTTTCACCTATACCCCCGACACCGACTACCACGGTGTGGACAGCTTCACCTACCGGGCTTCGGACGCAGCCACGACCGGTAACACCGCACTGGTCACGATCGCGGTGACCGCCGTCAACGACGCCCCGGTGTCGATCCACGACAACGTCACCACGAATGAGGACACCTCGGTGACGGGCAATGTCCTGGCCAACGACACCGACGTCGACGGCGACGCGCTGCAAGCGACGGTGGTGGCCGGACCCGCCAACGGCACGTTGATCCTCAACGCCGACGGCACCTTCACCTACACCCCGAACGCCGATTTCCACGGCACCGACACCTTCACCTACGAGGCCGGCGACGGCATCACCACGAGTTCTGCTGCCACCGTGAGCATCACGATCAACCCGGTGAACGACACCCCGGTCGCCGACAACGACAGCTACGCCACCGACGAAGACACCTCATTGACCGGAAGCGTCCTGGCCAACGACACCGATGCTGACGGCAACCCGCTCACCGCAACGCTTGTCACCGGACCCGCCAACGGCACGCTCACGCTCAACGCCGACGGCACCTTCACCTACACCCCCATCGCCGACTACCACGGCACCGACAGCTTCACCTACACCGCCGGCGACGGCGCGGCCGCCAGCAGCACCGCCACTGTCAACATCACCGTCGCGCCGGTCAACGACGCACCGGTCGCCGCGGGCGACGCCTACACCACCAACGAAGACACTCAGCTGACCGGCAACGTACTGACCAACGACATTGACGCCGACGGAAACCCGCTTACCGCAACGGTGGTGACCGGGCCCGGCCGGGGCACACTGACGTTCAACGGCGACGGTACCTTCACCTACACCCCGGACGCCGACTACCACGGCACCGACACCTTCACCTACGAAGTAGGCGACGGCACCGCTACCAGTTCCGTTGCCACCGTCAGCATCACGATCAGCCCGGTCAACGACGCACCGGTCGCGGTCAACGACAGCTACACCACGAACGAAGACACCAAGCTCACCGGTAACGTGCTGACCAACGACACCGATGCCGACGGAAACCCGCTCACCGCGGCGGTGGGCACCGGACCGGCGCACGGCACCCTGACCCTCAACGCCGACGGGTCGTTCGAGTACACCCCGGATGCCAATTACCACGGCACCGACGTGTTCACCTACACGATCAACGACGGCGCGCTCAACAGCAGGACCGCGATCGTGAGTATCGCCATCGCCGCCGTCAACGACGCCCCCGCAGCCGTGAACGACAGCTACACCATCAACGAAGACACCCCCCTCACGGGCAACGTCCTGGCCAACGACACCGACGTCGACCGCGACATGCTGAAAGCGACCCTGGTGAACGGGCCCGCGCACGGCACCCTCACCCTCAGTGAGAACGGCACCTTCACCTACACCCCGAACACCAACTACAACGGCATCGACACCTTCACCTACACGGTCAACGACGGTACCACCACCAGTTCCTTTGCCACCGTGAGCATCACGATCAGCCCGGTCAACAACGCACCCGCGGCCGTCAACGACAGCTACACCACCGCCGAGGACACGCCATTGGGCGGCAACGTGCTGACCAACGACGTCGACGCCGACGGCAACGCCCTGACCGCGACCATGGTCGTGGGACCCACGTCCGGCACCCTGACCCTCAACAGCGACGGCTCGTTCACCTACACCCCGAACGCCAACTACCACGGCACCGACAGCTTTACCTACACCGCCGGTGACGGCACTGCCACCAGCACGGTGGCCACCGTGAGCATCACAGTCAACGCCGTCAACGACGCCCCCGTCGCCACCGGCGACACCGTCACCACCAACCAGAACATCGCGGTCAGCGGCAACGTGCTCAACAACGACACCGATGTCGACAATCCCAAGACCGCGCTGACCGCCACGGTGGTCACCGGCCCCGCCAACGGCACCCTGATCCTCAATGCCGACGGCACCTTCACCTACACCCCGAACACCGGCTATCACGGCGCCGACAGCTTCACCTACCGGCTCAACGACGGTGCTGCGGACAGCAATATCGCCGCCGTCAGCATCACGGTCATGGACAACGTGGCGCCGGCGGCGGTCGGGGTTCAGACCTCCAACGGCGGCGGCACCAACGGGCTTCTACAGCAAGGCGACAGCATCACCTACACCTTCAGCGAGCCGATAGATCCCGCTTCGATCCTGTCCGGCTGGAACGGCACATCCAGAAACGTCGTCGTCCGGGCCTACGACGGCAACATCCTGCTCGGCCTGCTGGGCGGCAACGACACCCTCCAGGTCTACGACTCGGCCAACAGCAGTCTGCTGCCATTGGGCACCCTCGACCTGGGCCGCGACGACTACGTCACCGGGCTGCTCGGCGGCACCATCACATTCGGCGCTTCCGGCAGCCCGTCCACGATGACGATGAGCGGCAGCACGATCACCATCGTGCTGGGCACTTACGATTCCATCTTCCTCGGCGCCGGCCGCAACATCGCACTGGGAACCGGAACCATGGTCTGGACGCCGTCGACGACGCCGAAGGACCTTGCGGGCAACGCCCTCTCAGGCGCACCGGCCACCGAGTCGGGAACCGCTGACAGGGACTTCTGAGGACGCCGGGCGGCCTGAGTTCTGTTACTCCGTCGCCTGATTGGGCTCAGCCGCCAGCTTGAGCGGTGCGTGCTCGACGACCTCATGGGTGCCGGGCCGGTCGTCGTAGCGGCGCATGTACTCGTCGATCTCGGCGACGATCTCCGGACCCGGTACTCCCCACCATTCCCGGTAGCCGTACACATCGCCGAGCGGCCGGTGCCCGCGGTCGCCGTCGAGAATCTCGACGTGGTTCGGGCTCAGCATCGCCGGGTGGCGCACACCGGCCGCCTCCGAAACCTTCAGCAGGTCACGCCGGAGGGTCATGACGTAGTTGGCCACCCGGTGTGACTTCTGTTCCGGGTCTAATCCGCTTGCCAGCCAGGGGTTCTGCGTGGCCACGCCGGTCGGGCAGCGATTGGTGTGGCACTTCTGCGCCTGGATGCACCCGATCGCCAGCATCGCTTCCCGCGCCACGTTGATCAGGTCCACCCCCAAGGCGAAGGCCACGATCGCATTGGCGGACAGCCCTAGTTTGCCCGAACCGATCCACGTGACACGGTCACACAAGCCGCGCTCTGCGAACAGGCCGAACACGCGGGAGAAGCCTATCCGGAACGGGAACGACACATGATCGGCGAAAACCAGTGGCGCCGCGCCGGTTCCGCCCTCACCGCCGTCGATCGCGATGAAGTCGACGCCGCGCTGCCCGTCCTCCATCCGGTCGGCCAGTGTCTCCCAGAAGCCCAGCTCCCCCACCGCAGACTTGATGCCGACGGGAAGTCCGGTGGCGTCTGCGATCCGCTCCACGACGTCGAGCATCTCGTCGACGTTGTTGAACGCGGTGTGCCGGGACGGGCTCGCGACGTCCTTGCCCTGCTCCACGCCGCGGATCCGGGCGATCTCGGCGTTCACCTTGGCGCCCGGAAGATGGCCACCCAGACCGGGTTTGGCGCCCTGGCTCAGTTTGATCTCGATGGCGCGCACAGGTCCGGAGCCGACGACCTCGACCAGCCGGTTCAGATCGAAGTTCCCGTGTTCGTCACGGCAGCCGAAGTAGCCGGTGCCGATCTGGAACACCAGATCGCCGCCCTGGCGGTGGTGGTCCGACAGGCCGCCCTCGCCGGTGTTGTGCCAGAAGCCGGCGATTTTGGCGCCCTTGTTCATTGCCTCGATGGCCTGGGGGCTGAGCGAGCCGAACGACATCGCTGACACGTTGACCACCGAGGCCGGGCGGAAGGCGTGCCGGCGTCCGCGGGGCCCGCCGAGAACCTTGGCGCCGGGGACCTCGATGTCGCGGCCGTGGATCGGTGATGCGGGCACGACATCGGAGAAGGTCGCCTGCTTGATGATCGGGTACGCGGCGTTCTCCGTGTCGTTGTCCGTACCGAAGGCGAAGTAGTTGTTCTCCTTCTTCGCCGAGGTGTACACCCAGCGCCGGTGATCGCGGCTGAACGGCCGCTCCGCATCGTTGCTGGTGATGATGTACTGGCGCAGCTCCGGGCCCACCGACTCCAGCAGATACCTCATCCGCGCGATGACCGGGAAATTGTGGCGGAGGGCGTGCTCCTTCTGCAGCAGGTCCTGCACCGCGATGCCGGCCAGAGCCGCGGCCGGAGCCAGTGCGGCGAGCGTCCGCTTCTTCATGGGACCAACACTGCCACACGGACCACCCCGGCGGTCCATGTCAGTGATCGATTAGCCGGACCGTGTCAACATCGGCCTCAGGCGCGACGGTGAGATCTCAGCTGCCGCGTCCACGGCGCCGATCAGGTGGGCGGCCCAGCCGAGCAGTCCGTCGACGTCCACCGAATGCGGTGCGGGCGCGCCGACCTCCTGCAAGCGGCCGGCGCCGCGGCGAAGCAATGCCGATGCCCCGGCCGGGTTGCCGCGCTGGATCTGGGTGATGCCGACGGCGAGCTGGGCCAGTCCCTGCCACAGCGGCCTCTCATCCTCGGGGCGGTTCTTCCACGCCGCCTCCAGCACCTCGTGGGCGTTGAAGGCCAAGCCCCTGTTCAGCAGGTCCTGGGCGTAGGCCAAGGACTGGGCAGGCGGCAGCGCGAGATCGTCCGGGATGCGGGGCACGCCGTCGCTGCCCGGCGGAAGCGGCCGGCCCAGCGCGTCCCGGGGACGGGCGTTGCGGGGCCGGCCTGCTTCGTCGCGGGTGCGTTCGACCATGGGGACATGATGCCCCCGCAACCTCCACCGCTACACCTGGGCGGCGGCCTTGCGGGCGGCGATTTTGGCGCGGACATCATCCATGTCGAGCGCCTTGACGCGGTCGATCAGGTCCTCCAGCGCCGCGGGGTGCATGGCGCCGGCCTGCCGGTAGACGAGTACGCCGTCCCGGAAGGCCATCACGGTCGGGATCGACGTGATCTCCAGCGTGGCGGCCAGGTCGCGTTCGTGCTGGGTGTCGACCTTGGCGTACACGACCTCGGGATGCGCTTGGGATGACCGCTCGTACACCGGGGCGAACGCGCGGCACGGGCCGCACCATGAGGCCCAGAAGTCAACCAGCACAATCGCGTTGCCGGTGATGGTGGACTCGAAGTCGTCGTAGGTCAGGCTTGTGGTCGCCATTGACGTTTCCTTTCTCGAGTGTCCGTGTGTGGCAGTGGGGATCGAACCGTCAGGCCAGGCCCTTGAGCATCAGGTTCCAGTACATGAACGGCAGGCCGTATTTCTTCAGGTACCAGTAGCCCCGGTGCGGCTTGGTCGGGTTGATCAGCGGGAACGACGGCGTGAGGTTGAGGTCGTAGTCGAACTCCGCCAGCAGCATCGCGTGCGAGGACGTGACGATCGGACATGATCCGTAGCCGTTGTAGGAGGCGGTCAGTGGACGGCCCGTCAGCAGGGAGTCGATGTTCTGGACCACCACCGGCGCCTGCTTGCGGATCGCGGCCCCGGTCTTGGAGTTCGGGGACGATCCGGCGTCGCCGAGGCTGAACACGTTGGGGTACCGCACATGTTGCATGGTGTGCTTGTCGACCTCCACGTATCCGTTTGCATCGCCGGTCGACAGCGGGCCGGACTTGATCCAGTCCGGGGCAGACTGCCGGGGTACGGCGTGGAGCACGTCGTAGGGCAGCACGGTCCCGGAGCCGCCGTCCCCGCCGCGGGTCACGCCCACCTTGTGCGCCGCGGGGTCGACCGAGGTCACCTCCGCGTCGGTGTGCACGGTGATGCCGTAGTCCGCGGCGACCGCGTCGAGGCTGTCGGCGATCGCCGGGATGCCGAACAGCCGTGGCGTCGGCAACACCAGATGCACGTCGATGTCGGAGAGCACGCCCTGGGCCCGCCAGTAGTCGGCGGCCAGGTAGGCGATCTTCTGCGGCGCGCCGGCGCATTTGATCGGACCCGACGGCATCGCGAACACCGCTGTCCCCGAACGCAGGTCGCGGATGAACTCCCAGGTCCGCGGCGCCAGATCGAACCGGTAGTTCGAGGACACCCCGTCCTTGCCGAGCGCGTCGGCCAACCCCTCGGTGCGGTTCCAGTCCAGCTGGATGCCGGGACAGACCACGAGCACGTCGTACTCGTAGACCGCACCGTCGGCGCAGCTCACCGTGTTGTTGTCGGGGTCGATCGTCGCTGCGGCGTTTTTGATCCAGGTGGCACCGGTGGGCATCACCGAGGCCTCAGACCGGGCGGTCGTCGCCGCCTTGGCCTGACCGCCGCCGACGAGCGTCCACAGCGGTTGGTAGTAGTGCACGTCGGACGGTTCGATGACCGCGACATCGGAGTAACCCTTGCGCAGCAGCCGGGCCGCCACCGAGATGCCGGCGGTACCGCCGCCGACGATGACGATCTGATGCCTGCCGGTGGTCATGATCTCTCCTCACCACTCAGGCGTTCTGCCGGGACTCTTCCCAGGCGCCGAATCCGCCCAGGATGTCGCTGACGTCGGTGAAACCATTGCGCCGCAACAGGCTTGCGGCCACCGAGGACCGGTATCCGCCGGCGCAGTACACGACGGTCGGTTTGGCCGGATCCAGTTCGCTCAGCCTGGCCGGCAGCTGGCCCACCGGGATGGTGAGCGCGTCCGGGATGGTCCCCGCGGCCACCTCACCCGGGTTGCGGACATCGACGGCCTGCAGGTCGGCCAGTTCCGCGGCGCGCTGATCGAAGGCCTTGGCCGTCAGTCGCGACGCCCTCTGGACGTCGTCCTGATGGGCGGACATCACCTCGAACGGGCGATCCAGATAGCCGATGACCCGGTCGAATCCGATGCGGGCGAGGCGGGTTTTGGCTTCCAGCTCCTGGCCCGGTTCGGTGAACAGCACGATGTCGACGTCGGTGGGGACGACCGATCCGGCGAACTCGGCGTAGCGGCCCTCCAGCCCGATGTTGATCGCGCCGCGCAGGTGGCCCATCGCGAACTCCTCGGGTCCGCGCCCGTCGACCAGGACCGCGCCGCCGGCCATCGCGTCACGCACCTGCTCGTAGGTCATGGCTGCCGGCATCTTGGTCTCGTCCAGCAATTCCCGGTCCTTACGGTTGAGGATCGCGTCGTAGACGAAGTAGCTCGGCGCCGGCGGCTGACCTTCGGTGACCAGCGCCATGAAGGTGTCCTTGTCGGGCGCGCGCAGCGCGTAGTTGGTCTCCTTCTGCTCGCCCATCGTCGACCACAGATCGGTGGACAGGTTCTTGCCGCAAGCTGAGCCCGCGCCGTGGGCCGGATACACCCGGGTGGCATCAGGCAGCGTCATCAGCTTGTTGTGTAGCGAGTCGTACAGCTTCTCGGCCAGCTCCTCCCGGGTGAACCCGATCGAGGCCAGCAGGTCGGGCCGGCCGACGTCACCGATGAACAGCGCATCGCCGGTCAGCACTCCATAGGGCACCTCGTCGTCGGCGTGCTCGTACACCACGATGCTCATCGACTCCGGCGTGTGGCCGGGAGTGTGCCGGAACTCCAGCGTCACCTCGCCCAGCGAGTAACGCTCGCCGTCAGCCACGCCCATCGAGTCGAACTCGGTCTGGGCGACCGAGGAGTACACGATCTTGGCGCCGGTCGCCTTGGCCAGCTCCAGGTGGCCGGACAGGAAGTCGGCGTGGAAGTGCGTCTCGATCACGAGTTCGATCGTGTAGCCGAACTCCTCGGCGTCGGACAGGTACTCGGCCACGTCCCGCTGCGGGTCGACAACGACTGCTCGCCCGGTGGTTTCGTCGGCGATCAGATAGGACGCGTGGGACAGGCAGTCCAGGTAGTACTGGATGAACTTCATGACGGTGGTCCTCTCATTCGGTAGGTGGGTCCGACCTTCTGCATCCCAGACTGCCGATACCCCTATGGGTATGTCAAGTACCCCATGGGGTATAAAAATTCCATCTGGTCTGTACCCCTGGGGGTATGTGTACCATGGCCCTCAACATACCCCCGGCGGTATCGATAGGTCGAGCCGCTCCCGAGGAAAGGACTCGAAGAATGACCGCACTCGCCACCATCGATTCCCACGACCTGAACCGGATGCTCGGGTCGGCCGCCCCGCCGCGGGTGCTCGACGTGCGCACCCCGGGCGAGTTCGAGACCGCCCATATCGCCGGGGCCTACAACGTGCCGCTGGACCTGCTGCGTGAGCACCGCGATGGGATCATCAAGCACCTCGACGAGGACGTGGTCCTGGTCTGCCGGTCCGGCCAGCGCGCCGCCCAGGCCGAGGAGACTCTGCGCAACGCCGGCCTGTCGAACATGCACATCCTCGACGGCGGAATCACCGCCTGGGAGGCTGAGGGATTCGCGGTGAACCGCGGCGCTGCGCGTTGGGATCTGGAGCGTCAGGTCCGGTTCGTGGCCGGCTCGATCGTGCTGTCGACCATCCTGGGCAGCATCGCCGCCCCGAAGCTGAAGTGGGTGGCCGGCGCGGTCGGCGGCGGACTGACGTTCGCGGGCGTGTCCAACACCTGCGCGATGGGCATGCTGCTGTCGAAGTTGCCGTACAACCGAGGCGCCTCGTGCGACGCCCAGACCATCGTCAGCCAGCTGGTCGAGCGATGATCGCGCTCGCCATCGGCCTAGCCGTGTTCGTCGGCGTCGCGCTGGGACTGCTCGGGGGCGGCGGCTCGATCCTGACCGTCCCGCTGCTGGCCTACGTGGCCGGCATGGACGCCAAACAGGCCATCGCCACCTCACTGCTGGTCGTCGGCGTCACCAGTGCCATCGGCGCCGTCTCACACGCCCGGGCCGGGTGTGTGCAATGGCGCACCGGGCTGATCTTCGGGGCCGCGGGTATGGCCGGCGCCTACGGTGGTGGCCTGCTGGCCCGCTTCATCCCGGGCACCGTGCTGCTCATCGGCTTCGCGTTGATGATGATCGCCACCGCTGTCGCCATGCTGCGCGGGCGGAAGAACGTTCACACCGCCGAGGGCACCCACCGGCTGCCCGTTCCCAAGATCCTCGCCGAGGGCCTGGTGGTCGGCCTGGTCACGGGCCTGGTCGGCGCCGGTGGCGGCTTCCTCGTGGTACCCGCCCTTGCGCTGCTCGGCGGACTGCCGATGCCGGTCGCGGTCGGCACCTCGTTGATCGTGATCGCGATGAAGTCGTTCGCGGGTCTGGGCGGATATCTGTCCAGCGTGCAGATCGACTGGACGGTGGCGCTGGCCGTGACGGCCGCGGCCGTGGTGGGCGCACTGATCGGCGCGCGGCTGACCGCGATGGTCAACCCCGATTCGCTGCGCAAGGCGTTCGGCTGGTTCGTGCTGGTGATGTCCTCGGTGATCCTGGCCCAGGAGATCCACATCGGCGTCGGGATCGCCGCGGCGGCATCGACCGCGGTCGCCGCGCTCATGACGTTCGCCTGCAGCCGGTACGGGCATTGCCCGCTGCGCCGGATCACCGGCATCGGGGCCTCGGGGGGCGCGCCGGCGTGACGCGGGGAATACCCCCGCGGGTACCATCGCTGTAACGTCCGATGAAAGGAGATGCGCCATGGTTGGTGACGAAGACGCGATCGCCGCGGTGCTCAACAGGCTGCGCAGGGCGCAGGGTCAGCTTGCCGGGGTGATCTCGATGATCGAACAGGGCCGGGACTGCAAGGACGTCGTCACGCAGCTGGCGGCGGTGTCTAGAGCGCTGGACAAGGCCGGCTTCAAGATTGTCGCCACCGGGTTGCGGGAATGCCTGACCGGAGAAGCCGCCGACGGCCAGAAGCCGATGTCCGAGGCCGAGCTGGAGAAGCTGTTCCTGGCTCTGGCCTGAAAACCAACAGATCGGAAAAATCATGGGCTACGCATTGTCGACCACGCTGCACACAACGTTTGAGGATGCGGTGGAACGCACCCGGAAAGCGTTGGTGGACCAGGGTTTCGGTGTGCTCACCGAGATCGACATGAAAGCCACCCTGAAGGCGAAGCTGGGCGAGGACATGGAGGACTACCTGATCCTCGGCGCGTGCAATCCGCCGCTGGCGCATCGCGCGGTCAACGCCGACCGCCAGATCGGACTGCTGCTGCCCTGCAACGTCGCCGTCCGCGCCGACACATCGGGCGGCGACGATACGGTAATCGTCGACGCGATGGACCCACAGATCATGGTCCAGGTCTCGGATCAACCGGGCCTGCGCGAGGTCGCCGACGAGGCCGCCGCCAAGCTGCGGGCCGCGATCGAGGCACTGCAGTCCACCGACGACCGATAGGAACGTCGATTCGACATGGACACCGCCGTGGAGGTCACCATCATCGAGACCTCGGGCCTGGGTGATCGGAGTTACCTGATCAGCGCCGACGGCACCGCCGTCGTGGTCGACCCGCAACGCGACATCGACCGGGTGCTCGATCTGGCCGGCGAGCGCGGGGTGCAGATCACCCATGTTCTCGAGACGCACATCCACAACGACTATGTGACCGGCGGCCTGGAGCTGTCCCGCGTCACCGGTGCCGAGTACGTGGTGCCCGCCGGGGATGACGTGGGATACCGGCGCCGCGCGGTGAGCGACGGTGACGTCGTCGACGCCGGCCCGGTCCGGCTGCAGGTGATGCACACTCCCGGCCACACCCATCACCACGTCAGTTACGTGGCGCGCGATTCCCGTGATTCGGTGGTCGGGGTATTCACCGGCGGGTCGATGCTGCACGGCACCACCGGGCGCACGGACCTGCTCGGCGCCGAGCACACCCAGGAACTCAGCCACGCACAGTTCCATTCGGTGCGTCGGCTCGCCGCCGAACTGCCCGACACCGCCCAGGTGTACCCCACCCACGGCTTCGGCAGCTTCTGCTCGGCCACCCCGGCCAGCGGGGATTCCTCCACGATCGCCGATCAACGCCAGACCAATCCGGCGCTCACCCGGGACGAGCAGAGCTATGTCGACGAACTGATCGCCGGGTTGGGCGCCTATCCCGCGTATTACGCGCACATGGGCGTCATCAACACCGCCGGCCCGGAGCCCGTCGACCTGTCGCTGCCCGAACCGGTCGATCCCGACGAACTGCGGCGCCGTATCGAAGCCCGCGAATGGGTGGTGGACTTGCGTAGCCGCACCGCGTTCGCCGCCGGGCATCTCGGCGGCACGCTCGGCTTCGAGTTGTCGGAGTCCTTCGTCACCTATCTGGGGTGGCTGTATTCGTGGGGCTCACCGCTGACGCTCATCGGCGACGATGTCGACCAGATCGCCGATGCCCGAAGAGAACTCGCCCGCATCGGGGTGGACAACCTCACGGGCTCCGCAGTCGGCGACATCCGCGCGCTGGCCGCGGGCACGCCATTGCGGTCCTACCGCGTCTCCGACTTCGCCGCGCTGGGCGAGGCCATCCGGGAGAGGCGACCGGCCGTCCTCGATGTCCGCCAGAGCGGCGAGTTCGCCGAGGGGCACATCCCCGGCGCGGTCAACATTCCGCTGCACGAGCTGAGCAAGCGCCTCCAGGATGTCCCCGACGGCGAGGTATGGGTGCACTGCGCGTCCGGATACCGCTCCTCGATCGCCGCCTCGATCATCGACCGACCCGGCCGCACGGTGGTCCTCGTCGACGACGCGTTCGACCAGGCAGAGAAACTCGGTCTGGTCAGTTGATCGCGAACAACAATGCGCCGACGACGGCGGCAGCGAAAACCACTGTGGCGCTGCCGATCAGCAGCACCTCCGCCTGCGGGGCCCCGGTGACCACCCGGCCGGCGACGACCGGGCTGTCCCTGATCTGCCGCGACCGACGGTAGCCGAGCGCCAGCACCAGCAGTGCGAGCAGCGCCGCGGTGACGGCGAGCAGGATCCGTCCGGGCCCGAGCGGCCCGTGCTGACGCAACAGCACCAGGGCTCCACCCACGAGGAAACCGAATGAGCTTCTCTCCCAAGACAGCAACGTGCGCTCGGCGGGCAGGCCCGGTTTGGAGGGTTCGCGGCGGGGCATCTCACTGTCCGGTTGGCGGCCAGATCACCAGCACCGCGAGGACCGCCAGCGTCACGACGAAGATCGCGCCGCCGAGCAGCACCGGGGTATGGGTCGGCGGCAGCTCCTCGTCGCGGCGCATGGCCGCCTGCACGCGCTGCCAGCGGCGCACGGCCAATACGGCCAGCACCCCGCCGCCGGCGGTCAGCACCACGCTGAGACCGTGCCGCACGCCGGGGATCCCGAACGACGGCACGAACTGGACGACGGCGATGCCGCCGGCGATCAACGCCAGAGCCGTGCGGATCCACGCCAGAAAGGTGCGCTCGTTGGCCAGCGTGAAGCGGTAGTCCGGTTCCTCCTCGCCGGAGCTCATCGCATCGCCTCCCTCCCGCATCGTTGCTCAGCGTACGGGCCCCGCGTGATAGGCAGGACGGGTGAGCACCCAACCGCCGCTGTTGTTTGCGCTCGACCTGACCGGCACGTTCGTGTTCGGGCTGAACGGGGCGCTGACGGCCTTGCGGGTGACCCATCTCGAGGTGGTCGGCGTGGTGACCCTCGGCATGATGACCGCGTTAGGCGGCGGGGTGATCCGCGATGTGCTGATCGGCGCGGTGCCGCCGGCGACGTTCCTGTACTGGCCGTACTTCACCCTCGCGGTCTGCGGTGCGCTCATCGCGTTCGTGCTCAATCACTGGCTGGACCGGCTCGGCATGTCGATCACGATCCTCGACGCCGTCGGGTTGAGCGTGTTCGCCGTGATCGGCGCGAGCAAGGCGGTGGAGTTCGGCCTCGGGGCCGGCCCCGCGGTGCTGCTCGGCGTGATCACCGCGGTCGGCGGCGGCACCATTCGTGACGCCCTGGTCGGGCAGGTCCCGACGGTGCTGCGGAGCGAGCTGTACGCGATTCCGGCGCTGGTGGCCGCCGCGATCACCGTGGCGGCCATCGGCCTGGATGTCTATGGACTGGCCGCCGCGCTCGGGGCGGCGGCGGTGTGCTTCGTGATTAGGATGCTCGGCGTCCGCTACCAGCTCAACGCGCCTCGGCCACCGGGCTTTTCGAATCCGTCTTAGCCGTGTGCGCCGCCGCCGTGAGTATCGCGAGCAGACACAAACTCGCACGGGAGACGCCGAAATGATGCGAGTTTGTGTCTGCTCGCGATGGGTCAGCCCACGAAGTCCCGCAGCAGCTGCGCCATGATCGCCGGTTGGTCCTCGGGTATCAACGTCCAGGAGTCGTCAACGATCACCTTGCGCGCGTCGGGATAGAGCTCGACCAGCCGATCGGCATGCGCGAGCGGCATCATCCGGTCCTCGCGCGCCCACACGACGAGCACCGGCCGACCGAAACCCGCCAATTTTTGTGACATTTCGAGTAGGCGGCGACGCGGGGGCGCGCCCGTGGCGAACTTGACCAGGTCGCGACGTATTGCGGCGTTGCGCGCGGCGGGACCGAACCACTCGTCGAACAGACTGTCCGGGATCCCGTTCTTGGCCATCGCTCCGTACGCCCGGCGGCTGTGTCGGAAGAAACGGGTGCCGAGCAGCCTGCTCAGTACCCAGCCACCGCCGGGCAGTCGGCACAGCAGTGCGGCGGGGCGGGCCGGCGCGGGCGGGAAGTTGTCGAAGGCTTCGCAGGAAGCGAGCACCAGTCGCCCGACGCGCTCGTCGCGACCTTCGCTGATCACGAATTGTCCTCCGCCCCAGTCGTTGAGGACAAGGGTCACATCGTCGAGGTCGAGCGCATCGAGGAAGTCGGCGAGGATGCCCGCGACGCCGGTCTGTGTGAGGTCGGCGTCGTCAACCATCGGCATCGTGTGCGCACCCAGTGGCAGGGTCGGCGTGATGCACCGGTAGCCCGGCAGCAGCGGGATGACCTTGCGCCACTGCCGCCCGTCCATGAGCAGCCCGTGTCCGAACACCAGGACCGGTCCGTCCCCTCCGGTGTCTCCGTAGGCGATCGATCCAGCCGGCACGTCGACGGTGCGCATTCGCCCCTCCTGGATAGCTCGTTCTACCTACCGAAACGGTATGCTTCCGGCACTCGATGCGCGACAGGTCTCGCGGCACGGTTCGGCCTGGTCGGTGTCGGCGAAGAGGAGAGCCGGCGGCCGGCGATGATCACGCTCACCGCGTTGGAGGGCGCTTTCGTTCTGTGCCACACGCTACGGCCGACTGTGCGCGCCGCCGTGGCGACCGCGGCAGGCTAGGTCAGGCCGGCACGTTGGCCTTCAAGGTCGCCAACGCCTCGGTGGCGAGCCGGGCGAACTCGGCGGCCTCCTCGGCGTCCAGCGCCTCGGTGAAGAGGTCGGCCATCCGCCGGTTGGTCGCCTCTTCGATCTCGTCGTACCGATCCTTCTTGTCCGCACCGTCGGCGAACGGTTCGGGCCAGCCGAACATCGCCGCGTACTGCGGGCCCTTGTTGAGCATGTGCGCCTCGATCGGTGTAATCCCCGACAGCGACAGGACGTTGAAGTGCACCCCGGCCCGCAGTTCCCGCAGCACGAACATCACCTGCAGCGCCCGGGCGGGGGCGTCCTCGGCCAACGGCATCTCACGCCAGCCGGCAAACAGCGGTAGGGCCGCGATCGGCGTCGCCGCGATGAGCTTCTCCCCCAGCGCCGCGATGCGGTCCAGCCCGGAGGCGCCGGACAGGTACTTGCGCCCGAACTCGGCGGTCTGCTCCCAGTAGGTCTGCGCCGCGCCGGCTGCGCCGCGCACCGCGACACCCTCGTCCCACAGCGCGGCCACACCGGTCGGTTCGAAGACGGCGAACACCGCGGCCACCGTCCTGCCGGTGGCCTCGCCCAGCACTCCGCCGCGCCCGGCGATGTAGCCCGCCAGCGGGTTCTGGTAGCCGGCTGCGACGCTCCCGCCGAAGGTCTCGGGATGCAGCATGAACACCGCAACCGCCTTTTCGACGGCGGCCCCCGCGCTCGCAACGGAATCGGTCAGCGTGGCATCAGTCATGTCCGGAAGGTTAGCGCTGCCCTTTAGGTGCGGTCACCTCCGGCGCACCTGCCCTTGACGGCGTTGTCACTTAGCCTGGATACACCGATCGGCGGTTGGTGTGGGGTTGAATCTGGTTGTGAGGCTTTGAGCTGATGTATAGGTCCCAGTGGGCGTGGCTGATCGCCCGATCTCGGTATCGGGTTGTTCCTGTTGGT
>NZ_JBTBFV010000048.1:0-42115 GCF_054786995.1 Mycobacterium sp. ZZG | reverse complement strand
CGGCGATCTGGACCGCGGTCGCGCCCGAGGCCGTGCGCACCCGCCGAATCCACACCATCCAGGCAGCCTACTGACCCAAATTAGTGCCTAGCAGGGGCACTAAGCGGAGACATCACCCCAGCTCAAGGCACCGCCACCCTACAAAACTGACCAAAGTGACCCAACTCAGGTCATGAAACTTGTACTTCTTTCTCGTGAGGCCCGGCGCTCCGAGCGCGCCGACAGTGTCGAAGACACCGAGAAAGCGAAAGCCGGGTTCGTCGGAGCCGCGGTAGGTCGAGGCACGGAACTCCTCGATCTCGGTGGTGGTGGTGCCGTCGCGAGGCCGTCGACGGTAGATCTCCATTGCATTCAACAGGCGGTTTTGCACGACGCCCGGCGGGTTCAGCAGACCGATTCGGGCGATCATCCCGACCAGGCTTCGCGCGGTGTATGCGCCACGGCTGAAACCGAAGACGAAGATCTGATCGCCCGGCCGATAGTTCAAAGCCAAGAACCGGTAGGCGCCGATGATGGCATTGTCCAAGCCCACCCCGAACGCGCCGCCAACGATACGATCAGCGAATCCATTGGTGCCCACTCCATTGGAGGAGAAGACCAACTGGTTTGTGCCATCGGTGGCTTGAGTCCGTACCGCGCGGGCGATCTTCTCGATATTGGACACCAGCGGGTCGTCTGAACGCTTCCAGGTGCCGTCGCAGCAGATTACGAGCCGTCGCATAGCGTGTTCTCCCGTCCTCTCCAGGACCAGCATCCGCGCTCAAGCCACTGTCGTCGCAAGTAGTGCGCTACCCGAATCTGCCTGGCGTTTCGACGGAGTCTGTGCACAGCGGGGAGGGGCATCAGCGTCGCGCCATCCCGGCGGGGTACTAGGTGTTCGTCACTGTGCCAGTTGGGGGAAGGGCTCATTGAGGGTATGGTTCGCCAACTGACCGACGGCGAACGTCGCCGCCTGGTCCGCCATACCGTCGACCGCGTACTGCTGGTGCGGCGCGCTGGAACCGGACGGCGGGGCACCCGAGCAGACGGTGTCGCCGGGTGCGCACAACTCGAGGGCTCTGGAGGCATATGCGGGCCCGACATCGATGTCGAGGGCACCGTACTTGACTGCCGACCAGCCCGCCGGCATGCCGAACAGCACCACCGCGGCGACATTGTCGGCGACGTCGGCAGGTATCGGAAGGGGAGCGGCTCCGGCGGGCACGCCTGCGGGCAGCACACCTGAAGTGGTCAGCGCCGTCACAACGGCGCCCTGTGAATATCCACCCAGAATCATGTGGGTGTTCGGGCATGCCGAGACCACGCCGCGCAGATGGTCGGCCTCGTCGCGCACGCCTTCGGCGACGTTCATCGTGAAGACGGAGCCACCGGTGAAGTTGCTGCTCGCCGGATAGTTCACGCCGTGGACGCCCACCGTCCGGGGAACCACCTGCGCTCGGAGTGCGTCGACGAATCTCTGGCCGACGCCACCGACCCCCGGCGGCTCGGCGGTGCCCCGGGCGAACACGACACCGATGTCGGGGCACGGTTGCGAGCCCGCCACGGGAATCATGATCGGTAACGCGGCCACAGCCAGGGCCATCGCGCCGACGAGGCGCCCCAAGGTCCGCAGGCAAACTGTCATAGATTCCCCCTACCCCTGCACAGAACTATCTCAGAAGCGGACTCCGTGCGGAGCGTTCTCGCGCGCCCGATTCGACAGTGCTCACGATGCTGTGACCGCCGGCCACCGGTAATCTTCATCGGCACCCGCGTCGGGGGTGTTACACCTGGCGTGTCCCATCTCACGACACGTTCAACGGCGCTGCGGTTCCTCGAGCCAGGCCCCGGATTCGTCGAGGCGGCGATGTCGATTCGTTGCCGGAGAACATCATTGGCCGGTGTTGGCAGGTTATCCCGGATTTTCCGGTTGTCACCGCCGGTCAGTGGATCACTTGGGTGGCATACGGATTCCGCCGTCGACCCGGACCACTTCGGCGTTCATGTACGAGTTGGTGATCAGCTCGACGACCATCGAGGCGAGTTCCTCGGGTTTGCCCAGCCGGCGCGGGTAGAGAACCGATTCGCCGAGTTTGGCTTTGAACGCCTCTGACTCCGGCCCTTCGCCGTAGATGGGCGTGTCGATCAGGCCCGGGGCCACGGTGTTCACCCGAATTCCGACGGCGGCGAGGTCGCGGGCCACCGGCAGGGTCAGCCCGACGACGCCGCCCTTGGACGACGAGTAAGCGGCTTGGCCGATCTGCCCGTCGAATGCCGCCACACTGGTCATGTTGACGATGGCGCCGCGTTCGCCGGACTCGGTGAGATCGAGCCGGCTCATCGCCGTCGCCGCCAGCCGAATGCAGTCGAACGTGCCGACCAGGTTGATGGCCAGCACCTTCTTGTAGGCGTCGAGGTTGTGCGCCGACGCGAACTCGCCATCCTTACCGATGGTCCTCTGCGCCCATCCGATTCCCGCCGAGTTGACGAGCACGCGTAGCGGACCGAGGTCGACCGCGGTGTTCACCGCGTCTTCGATCTGAGCGGTGTCGGTGACGTCGACGCTGACAAACACGCCGCCGATCTCGTGTGCCAGCTCCTGCCCACGTTCTGCCTGCAGATCAGCTACGACGACGCGGGCTCCTTTCGATGCCAGCAGCCGGGAAGTCGCGGCGCCGATACCCGATGCTCCACCGGTGACAATTGCACTTGTTCCTGTGACGTCCACGGCGTGAGTGTAGATCAGCGGTGATCCGCCCGAGCAAAGCCGAAGCCGGGAATCCTCGCCACCGGCCCGCCACCTGCCGGGGAATCGCCACGCTCGCACCGTAGGGTGCAGTAGTGGACTTGCTGCTCGGAATCGACATGGGGACGGGAAGCACGAAGGGCGTTCTGGTCGACACTAAGGGCACGGTCATCGCGTCCAAGTCCGTCCCGCACGGGATGGATCTGCCCCGCCCGGGCTGGGCCGAGGTGGATGCCGAAGCGGTGTGGTGGCGGGAAGTGTGCGCCATCAGCGCCGCGCTGGCGGCACAGGTGCCCGTCGGTGCGAGGCTGGCCGCGATGTGTGTCAGCGGTGTAGGCCCCTGCCTGCTGCTGTGCGACGCGGACTTACGTCCGCTGCGGCCGGCCATACTGTACGGCATCGACACCCGAGCCCACGCCGAGATCGCCGCGCTGACACAGGAACTGGGCGAACAGGCCATCCTCGATCGGGCGGGAACCCTGCTGTCGAGCCAGGCGGTCGGGCCCAAGATCGAGTGGGTGCGCAGCCACGAGCCACAGGTGTTCGAGACGGCGACGGGTTGGTATGGCTCCAATTCCTACATCGCCGCCAAGCTGACCGGTGAATACGTGATGGACCATCACACCGCCAGCCAGTGCGACCCGCTCTACGCCACCCGCGATTTCGACTGGAACCACGAGTGGGCCGGACGCATCTGCGGACATTTGCCGCTTCCGCGGCTGGTCTGGCCCAGCGAGATCGTCGGTGAGGTGTCGGCGACCGCCGCACGCGAGACCGGGTTACCGGCCGGGCTGCCGGTGGTCGCGGGCAGCGTGGACGCCTACTCCGAGGCCTATTCGGTCGGTGTCCGCCGGCCAGGTGACCAGATGCTGATGTACGGCTCCACCATGTTCCTGGTGCAGATGATCGACGAGTACCACAGCGACCCGACGCTGTGGACGACCGCGGGCGTGGAGCCGCGCAGCCTGGCGCTGGCCGCAGGCACCTCCACGGCAGGAACCCTGATCAGTTGGCTTCAGGCCCTGACCGGTGGGGTCTCCTTCGACGAGCTGACCGCCGAGGCGCTGGCTGTGCCGCCGGGCAGTGAAGGGCTGCTCATGCTTCCCTACCTGGCCGGTGAGCGGACCCCGGTGTTCGACCCGCAGGCTCGCGGCCTGCTGGCCGGCCTGACCCTGCGTCACGGCAGGGGGCACCTGTTCCGGGCGGCCTACGAAGGGATCGCCTTCGGGATCCGGCAGATTTTGGAACGCTTCGACGACGCGCATTCAGGCACCCGCACCGTCGCCGTCGGCGGCGGGCTGAAAAGTCCGGTCTGGGCGCAGGCGGTCAGCGACGTGACCGGTCGCTCACAGCTGGTGCCCGAACAGGCGATCGGGGCGAGCTACGGCGGCGCGCTGCTGGCCGCCGTCGGCGTCGGCCTAGTACCGCCCGATACGGACTGGGCCACTATCGCCCGGGAAATCACACCCGATCCGCGCAACCGGGCGATGTATGACCAGCTGTACCGGACGTGGGCGCAGTTGTATCCCAGCACCCGTGATCAGATGCATCGCCTTGCCGACGTCGAGTCGATCTGACCGGTCAACCCATCGTGTAGCCGCCGTCGATGGCGATCTCGACACCGTTGATCATGCTGGCGGCGTCTGACGACAGGAACACCACCGCGTCGGAAACCTCGTGGGGAACGGCGAAGCGGCCCAGAGGGATCCGGTTGAGCATCGGGGCTGCCTTGGCGGGTTCGCCCCACACCCGTTGCCCCATCTCGGTGAGCACCACCGTCGGGCACACCGAGTTGGCGCGGATCCCGTGCGGGCCCAGCTCGCGCGCGAGGACCTTGGTCGCCATCACCAGTCCCGCCTTGGATGCGCAGTAGGCGTAGTGGTCGGGGAGCGGGGCGAGCGCAGCCGCCGAAGCCACGGTGACGATCGCGCCCCCGGTGCCCTGCTCGACCATGTGCGCTCCCACCCGCGCCGCGAGCAGTGCAGGTGCTCGCAAGTTGACCGCGATCGTGGCGTCGAACAGATCCGGGTGGGTGTCGACGACCGCTTCGGGGTGCGAGATGCCGGCGTTGTTGACCAGGATGTCCAGGCCGCCGAACGCGTCTGCGGCCATCCGGGCGAGGGTCGCCGGACCGTCCCGATCGGCCAGATCGACAGCGGCCGCGAACGTTCGGATACCGAACTCGTCGTGCAGCGCCTGACCCGCGCGGTTGAGTTCGTCCTGATCGCGCCCGCTGAGCACCAGGTGCGCACCGGCCGAGGCGAACGCGCGGGCGATGTCGGCGCCGATGCCCTTGCTCGCGCCGGTAACCAACGCGCGCTTGCCATCCAGTCGTTGCACGCCGGCATACCTGGCAGCGGCCGCAGTCGTCACGAACCCTCCTCGGTCGAGTTGATCTCGTTGAGCAGTGCCTCTGCGGTGGCGGGATCGGTGACGAGCCGGTTGAAGTAGCCGCCGCGCGCCCCCGCGGTGATCGAATCGACCTTGTCCTTGCCCACAGCCACCGCGATCGTCACCGGAATATGCTGCAGCGCTTCCAGTTCCAGTGCGATCAACCGCTCCATACCTTCGAACGCGACCGGGTCGCCGTTGCGGTCGTAGAAGCGGGAGCACACATCGCCCACCGCGGAGCGAAGCGAGGTCGAGTCGGTGGGTACGAACTGCGGGATGTCGGAGCGGGTCAGAGGAGGGGCGCCGACACCCATGAGCGCGCAGCGGGCACGTGGCCACTGGTGCAGGACACGTTGGATGCTGGGGTCCTCGAGAAGTGACTGGTACAGGGCCGGGCCCGGAAGCGCCGGTGCGAAAAGGTAATTCGCGCGTCCGCCGACCCGATTGGCGACGAGCCGGGTGATCTCGTTGGTCTGGTACCACTCGTAGGGCTGGTCGTTGCCGCCGACCGTCGGTGCCACCACGACCCCGGGTAGCGGGGTGAGCTCGTACTGGGCCAGTTCGTAGACCGTCCGTCCCGAAGAGACCAGCAGGACATCCCCGGGCAGCAGGCCCGCTTCACTGAGAGCGCGGGCCGTCGCGGGTGCCAGCACCCGCCCCATCACGTCGACCACGCTACGGCCCGGTCCGGGCGCCGGCATCGGGGGCGACAGGTACACGGTGTTCAGGTTGAGTGCGCGCGCCAGCCGGTCGGCCAGCTCCTTGGGCTGGGCGTCGGCCGGTGCGACGACCTCGATCCGCACGATGCCCTGACGTTTGGCCTCGGCGAGCAATCGGCTGACCGTCGCCCGGCTGGTTCCGAGTTGCGTCGCGATCTCGGCCTGGGTCGCGTCGTCCTCGTAGTACAGCCGCGCGGCGGTGTAGAGCAACGAGGGGGAGAAGTGACTGCCTTCGCCGTCGGCCGCCACGCCATCTGTTTTCGCAGCGGAGGGGGTGGACTGAGCCGGCCGGGGCATGGCACAGAGTATGACATCGAACATCTGCTCTGAAAAGAATTTTCCTGAACAGACGTTCTGGACAGATGTGCACGGGCTCCGCTACTGTGACTGCGAACACAGATGGAGGAACCAGCGATGGCCGCTCAGATCCCGGAGAAAATGCAGGCAGTTGTCTGTCACGGGCCCCACGACTACCGACTCGAAGAGGTCGCCGTACCGCGGCGCGGGCCCGGCGAGGCCTTGATCAAGGTCGAGGCGGTCGGCATCTGTGCCAGCGACCTCAAGTGCTACCATGGCGCGGCGAAGTTCTGGGGCGACGAGAACCGGCCTGCGTGGGCCGAGACGATGGTGATCCCGGGCCACGAGTTCGCGGGCCGGGTCGTCGAACTCGACGACGAGGCCGCGCAGCGGTGGGGAATCGCCGTCGGCGACCGGGTGGTCTCCGAGCAGATCGTGCCCTGCTGGAAGTGTCGGTTCTGTAAGCGTGGCCAGTACCACATGTGCCAGCCGCACGACCTCTACGGCTTCAAACGGCGGACCCCCGGGGCGATGGCCAGCTACATGGTGTATCCGGTAGAAGCGCTGGTGCACAAGGTTTCCGGTGACATCGCACCGCAGCACGCAGCCTTCGCCGAACCGCTGTCGTGCTCGTTGCACGCCGTCGAGCGGGCACAGATCCTGTTCGAGGACACGGTCGTGGTGGCCGGATGCGGCCCGATCGGTCTCGGGATGGTGGCCGGCGCTCGCGCCAAGAACCCGATGCACGTGATCGCCCTGGACATGGCGGCCGAGAAGCTCGAGCTGGCCAAGGCGTGCGGCGCCGACATCACGATCAACATCGCCGAGCAGGATGCCGTCGCCATCGTCAAGGAGCTCACCGGCGGTTACGGTGCCGACGTGTACCTGGAGGGGACCGGGCATCCCTCGGCAGTCCCGCAGGGGCTCAACCTGTTACGCAAACTCGGCCGCTACGTCGAGTACGGGGTGTTCGGCAGTGACGTATCGGTGGACTGGAGCATCATCAGCGACGACAAGGAGCTCGACGTCCTGGGTGCACACCTGGGACCGTACTGCTGGCCGGCCGCGATCAAGATGATCGAATCCGGCGTCCTGCCCATGGACCAGATCTGCACCCATCAGCTTCCGCTCGCCGAATTCCAGAAAGGGCTGGACCTGGTGGCCAGCGGCAAGGAATCGGTCAAGGTCTCCCTTATCCCGGCGTGAACGAAGGACATTCGATGAGTCGCTTCCCCAACTCTGCGCGCGGACCTCAGTTCTCGCGCAGGCAGATGCTCGCGGCGCTCGGCGTGGCCGGGGCGGCAGCGGCCAGCGTGCCGGTGCTGAGCTCGTGCGGCGTCGGGGGCAAGGCAAGTGCGCCCAACGGCGCCGACGCCGTCACCGGCGGGTTCGACTGGCGCAAGGCCGCCGGATCCACGATCAACATCCTGCAGACCCCGCACCCCTACCAGCTGTCCTACCAGCCGCTGCTCAAGGAGTTCACCGAGCTCACCGGCATCAATGTCAATGTGGACCTGGTTCCGGAGGCGGACTACTTCACCAAACTCAACACCGAGCTGGCCGGCGGCTCCGGCAAGCACGACGCCTTCATGCTGGGGGCCTACTTCATCTGGCAGTACGGCCCTCCGGGGTGGATCGAGGATCTCGACCCATGGCTGCGCAACAGCGCGGCGACCAGCGCGGAGTACGACTTCGAGGACATCTTCGACGGCTTGCGCACGTCCACCCGCTGGGACTTCACGCTGGGCCACCCGCTGGGCACCGGCGGGCAGTGGGCGATCCCGTGGGGCTTCGAGAACAACGTGGTCGCCTACAACAAGCGCATCTTCGACGAGAAGGGCATCACGAGACTTCCCGACAACCTCGACGATTTCATCCAGCTGGCCGTCGATCTGACAGACCGCTCGGCCAACCGCTACGGCATCGCCACCCGCGGATCCAAGTCGTGGGCCACCATCCACCCAGGGTTCATGACGCAGTACACCCGCGAAGGCGCGGTGGACTACACCTGGAACGGCTCCGAGTTGGTGGCGGAGATGGACAGCGACAAAGCCATCGATTTCACGAAGAAGTGGATCGAGATGCAGCACAAGGCTGGGCCGACCTCCTGGACGACCTACGACTACCCCAATGCCACCGGCGATTTGGGTGACGGCACCGCGATGATGGTCTTCGACGCCGACAGCGCCACCTACCCCAAGAACAAGCCGGGGGCGAGCAAGGAGGCCGGCAACCTGGCCTGGTACGCCGGACCAGCCGGGCCGGATGGCAACTACAAGACCAACCTGTGGACGTGGAGTTGGGCGATGAGCGCCAACTCGCGCAACAAATTGCCTGCGTGGTTGTTCATCCAGTGGGCGACCGGCAAGGAGTCGATGAACAAGGCCGTCGAAGGCGGCACGTACGCCGATCCGGTGCGCAAGTCGGTGTTCGACACCACGTTCAAGCGGGTCGCCGCCGACCAGTTCGGCTACCTCGAGGCGTTCGAGACCGTCATCGGAGAGTCGAAGATCCAGTTCACGCCGCAGAAGAAGTTCTTCGACACCACCCAGAACTGGGCGGTGGCGCTGCAGGACATCTACGGCGGAGATGACGCGGCGACGCGCCTGCGCAGCCTCGCCAAGACCAACACGTCCAAGGTCAATCTCTAGGAGCCGCGGCACTCATGACAACTCAGACTTCCAAAGCTCCGTCGACCTCGTCGGATCAGCCACCCACGTCCAGTCGGGCAGACCGACCGCAGGTTCCGGCGTGGCGGCGCAAGCTGCGCCCTTACCTGCTGTCGGTCCCCGCCGTGGTGATCGTGATCGGCATCCTGTATCCCTTCGCGGTCGGCGCGTACTACGCCTTCCTCAACTACGCTGCGGTGAACCCGGATCCGCACTTCGTCTGGTTCGAGAACTTCGCTTCCGTGCTCGGCGACCAGGTGTTCTGGAAGAGCGTTCAGGTCACCGTCACCTTCGCGCTCCTGGCCACTTTCATCGAGACGGTGCTGGGCGTCGGCCTGGCGCTGCTGCTCAACCGGTCCTCGATCATCGGCAAGATCTTCGAGAAGGTGCTCATCCTGCCGCTGATGATCGCCCCGGTCATCGCCGGCGTGATCTGGAAGCTCATGTTCAACCCGCAGTTCGGCGTTCTCAATCATGTTCTGGGACTGGGGAACACCTTCGACTGGCTGTCGGCGTCCAACGCACTGTTCTCAGTGATCCTGGTCGACATCTGGATCTTCACGCCGTTCGTCGCGATCCTGGTGCTGGCCGGTATCCGGTCGCTGCCCCGAGAGCCGTTCGAGGCGTCCGAAGTCGACGGAGCTTCGTGGTTCTACATGTTCCGCAAGCTGATGCTGCCCATGCTGTGGCCCTACATTCTCGTCGCGGTGATCTTCCGGTTCATGGACAACCTCAAGGTGTTCGACCACATCTACGTCCTGACCGCAGGCGGACCCGGCGTGGCCACCCGCACGCTGCAGATCGGCGCCTTCGAGGACTCGATCATCAACCTGGACTACTCGCGGGGCAGCACCTACATGCTGCTGCTGTGGGTCATCGTGTTCATCACCGCGCGCTACCTGGTGAGCGTGCTCGGAAAGGCGCAGCGGCGCGCTGCCGGAGCGGAGTCGTAAGATCATGGCACTCAAACTGTCCCGCGCCGAGCTCCTTCCCGGCCAGAAGCGGTGGTCGATTTCAGCCGTGGCGGCCGACATCGGACTGGTGCTCTGGTTCCTGTTCTCGCTGTTCCCGATCTTCTGGATGCTGATGCTGGCCCTGAAGAACGCCGAGCAACAGACCACCACCTACTTCTCGTTCAGCCCGACCTGGTCGAACTTCGCAACGGTGCTGTCCGACAAGGGCACCCAGATGACCAGCGTCGACTTCAAGGCCTCGCTGCTGACCAGCCTGCTCAATTGCGGCGGCGCCGTCCTCGTGTCGCTGGTGATCGGCATTCCGGCCGCGTACGCGGCCGGACGCTGGCAGTACAAGGGCTCCAACGACCTGATGTTCACCATGTTGTCCTTCCGCTTCGCGCCCGAACTGATGGTCATCGTGCCGTTGTTCGTGATCTACAACCAGATCGGGCTGTTCGACACCAAGGTCGGCATGATCTGGGTGCTGCAGCTGGTGACCATGCCGCTGGTGGTGTGGATCCTGCGGTCCTACTTCCAGGATCTGCCTGAAGATCTCGAACAGGCGGCGCTGCTGGACGGCTACACCCGGCGGCGCGCGTTCCTGATGGTCGCGCTGCCGATCGTGCGGCCAGGCATCGCCGCGGCGGCGCTGCTGGCGTTCATCTTCGCCTGGAACAACTACGTCTTCCCGCTCATCCTGGCCGACAGCAATGCCGGCACGGTGACCGTCGCCATCACGAAGTTCCTCGGCGGCGGCGGGCAGGCGTACTACAACCTCACGGCGGCCGCGGCGCTGATCGCCGCGCTGCCACCACTCATCCTCGCGCTGACCATTCAGCGGTATCTGGTGCGGGGCCTGTCATTCGGGGCGGTGAAGGCCTGATGGCCACGGTATCGATTGCGAACATCCGCAAGACGTACGGGAAAACGGTTGCGGTCGAGGGTCTGTCGCTCGACATCGCCGACGGCGAGTTCTTCGTCATCCTCGGTCCCAGCGGAGCCGGGAAGACAACCACGCTGAAGTCGATCGCCGGCCTGGTGGACGTCGACTCCGGCGCGGTGTCGATCGGCGGAGCCGACATGACGCAGGTGGAGCCCTACCACCGCAACGTCGCGATGGCCTTCGAGAGTTATGCGCTCTATCCGCAGAAGACGGTGGCAGAGAACCTGGCCTCTCCGCTGAAATCCGGGCGCACCGGCAAGTATTCTGCGGCCGATCAGGCTGAGCGGATCGATCAGGTCACCACCACGCTCGGCATCAACCAGCTCAAGAACCGGCTGCCCAGGGAGCTGTCGAACGGCCAGCGCCAGCGGGTCGCATTGGGCCGCGTGCTGGTGCGCCCGGCCGATGTCTACCTCCTCGACGAGCCGCTGAGCCACCTCGACGCCAAGCTGCGCGCGTCGATGCGCGCCGAACTCAAGCAGCTCGGCGCCAT
The DNA here is from genome assembly GCF_054786995.1 of Mycobacterium sp. ZZG. Lineage (NCBI taxonomy): Bacteria > Bacillati > Actinomycetota > Actinomycetes > Mycobacteriales > Mycobacteriaceae > Mycobacterium > Mycobacterium sp. ZZG. Next base: position 30,922 of record NZ_JBTBFV010000048.1, on the reverse strand, counting down.
GTCGAACACGACGACGGTCTACGTCACCCACGACTACCAGGAGGCGCTCGCGCTGGGTGACCGGATCGCGGTGATGCGCGAGGGCCGCCTCATGCAGATCGGCACCCCCGACGAGATCTGGCGACGGCCCGCGGACACCTTCGTGGCCCGCTCGCTGGGGCAACCCGAGATCAACCTGCTCGACGGGGTGGTCGACGACGGCCGTATCCGGCTGGGGGACGGGTCGCTGGACGTTCCGATTCCGGCTGACGCGCGCTGCGATCGCGGTGACCGCGTCCGGGTCGGCTTGCGGCCCTGCGATCTTCACGTCACCAGCCGGGAGGGTTCGCTACGTGGCCGGGTGATGCTGGCCGAGCGGTTGGGCCGCAACATCGAGCTGACCGTCGACGTCGGCGGCTCCCAGCTGATCGCGCTGACCTCGGGCCGGCACGGTGTCGGCGAAGGAGACACCGTGACGTTGCGGATCGCCGAATCCGACGTGCACGTGTTCGGGCCGGGCGACGGGGACACCAGCCGGCTGAGCGACGAGACCCTGGAGGCGGTTCAGTGAGCGTCACGATCGACAAGACCACCCGGCAAAGCGCACAGAGCCTGACACTGCGCGACCTCGTCAAGACGTATGCGTCGCGCGGGAGGGACACCGTCACCGCCGTCAAGGGCATCAACCTCGACATCGAGCCGGGCGAACTGGTCGCGCTGCTGGGCCCGTCCGGCTGCGGCAAGACGACCACGCTGCGCATGATCGCGGGGCTGGAAACGGTCACCAGCGGATCCATCAAGATCGGTGACCGCGAGATCTCCCAGCTGCCCGCGGCCAAACGCGGCATCGGCGTCGGCTTCGAGAGCTACGCGCTGTACCCGCCGATGTCGGTCCGCGACAACCTGCTGTACGGCCTGAAGGCCCGCAAGGTCAAAGGTGCGGAGAAAATGGTGGCCTCGATCACCGATCGGCTCGAGATGAACGACCTCATGGACCTGCGGCCGGCGGGGCTGTCCAGCGGTCAGAAGCAGCGCGTCGCGTTGGCCCGGGCGCTCGTGCGCAATCCGCCGGTGCTGCTGCTCGACGAACCCCTGAGCCACCTGGATGCGTCCGCACGCAACCGTGTCCGACGCGAATTGAAGGTGCTGCAGCGCGAATTCGGCTACACCACCATCGTGGTCACCCACGACCAGGTCGAAGCCCTCTCGCTGGCCGACCGGCTGGCCGTCATGGACGGTGGCGTGGTCCAGCAGTTCGGCACCCCCGACGAGGTGTTCGACGACCCGGCGAATCTGTTCGTCGCCGAGTTCGTCGGTGAACCGCAGATCAATGTCCTGTCCGGAGTCGTCCGCCGCGACGGGGACCGGGTGCGGGTCGAGGTCGGCTCGGGGGCGGGCGCCCTGGACACCACGGCCACGGACGTGGCCGACGGGACGCGGGTCACGGTGGGAATCCGGCCGCAGGACTGCGGGCTCGCCGCCCGGGGGACCGTAAGCTCCGGTGGTGTCGCGGCGACCGTCGCGTACTTCGAGCACCTGCTGGAATTCGGCCTGGCCACCAGCACGGTGGCCGGTATCGAGGAGGGCATCGTCGTGCAGACCCCCGCCGAGCAGGACTACGAACCCGAGCAGGAGGTGTCGGTGACCGCTCCCGCCGAGCGGGTGTACCTGTTCGACACCGACACCGGACAGCGGCTGCGATGACCAAGCTCTACAACGACCCTGCCCGCTTCACCGAGGACATGCTGAACGGCTTCCTGGACGCCAACGCGCGCTATGTCGTCGGGGTGCCCGGCGGTGTGGTCCGCGCGCACCGCACCCGACCGGGGAAGGTGGCCGTCGTCATCGGCGGCGGTTCCGGCCACTATCCCGCCTTCTGCGGGACGGTCGGTTTCGGGTTCGCCGACGGCGCGGTGGTCGGCAACATCTTCACCTCGCCATCGGCGGAGGAGGCCGCCTCTGTGGCCCGGGCGGCGCACGGTGACGCCGGGGTGCTGCTCACCACCGGCAACTATGCGGGCGATGTGATGAACTTCGGCCTCGCCGTCACTCAACTGCGTAGCGAGGGCATCGACGCGCACTACTTCGCCGTCACCGACGACATCGCCAGCGCCCCCAAAGGTGAAGAGTCGAAAAGACGCGGCATCGCAGGCGATTTCACGGTGTTCAAGTGTGCCGGCGCAGCAGCCGAGGACGGGCTCGATCTCGCGGGCGTGGTCCGGGTCGCCGAGGCGGCCAACGCCGCGACCCGCACGCTCGGGGTGGCGTTCGACGGCTGCACGATGCCCGGGGCGGACCATCGGCTGTTCACCGTCCCCGAGGGCAAGATGGGCGTCGGGCTCGGCATCCACGGTGAGCCGGGCGTCGCCGACGAGCCCATGCCCACCGCGGCTGCGCTGGCCGAGACGCTGGTCGACGGGGTCCTCGCCGACCATCCGGACACCGAATCGAAGCGAATCGCGGTGATCCTCAACGGGCTCGGACGCACCAAGTACGAAGAGCTCTTCGTCGTGTGGGGCACGGTCGCCCGGCTGCTGCGCGACCGTGGCTACGAAATCGTCGAACCCGAGGTCGGCGAGCTGGTCACCAGCCTGGACATGGCGGGCTGCTCGCTGACCCTGATGTGGCTCGACGACGAACTCGAGCGGTACTGGACCTCGCCTGCCGACACACCGGCATACCGCAAAGGTGCGGCAGCCGGCGAGATCACCGGCGCCGCAGGCGAACTCCGCACCGAGGCCGAACTGCAGTCCGCAGCACAGACCCCGGACCTGGCCGAGCGCTCCGACGACGACGGACGCCGCGGGGCCCAGGTGGTGGCCCGCGCTCTGAGCGCGATGGCGGCGATGCTGGCCGACGCGGAGGATGAGCTGGGCCGCATCGACGCCGTGGCCGGGGACGGTGACCACGGCCGCGGCATGGTCAAGGGCTCGGCGGCGGCGTCACAGGCCGCGGACAAGGCGGTGGCCGCAGGCGGTGGACAGGGCTCGGTGCTCACCGAGGCGGGCAAAGAATGGGCGGCCAAGGCAGGCGGGACGTCCGGCGTGCTGTGGGGCGCTCTGCTGTCCGCGCTCGGCACCCGGCTCGGTGACACCGGCCGACCCGACCCGGTGACCGTGGCCGCCGGAATGCGGGACGGGTACGACGCGTTGGTCAGCCTCGGGGGCGCCGCCCCGGGAGACAAGACGATGCTCGACGCGCTGCTGCCGTTCGTGGACGAGCTGCAGCGCCGGGTGACCGACGGGCAGGAACTGCAGGACGCGTGGCGGGCAGCAGCCGACGTCGCCACCGACGCCGCGAAAGCCACGGCGGATCTGCGGCCCAAGGTCGGCCGGGCACGGCCGCTCGCCGAGCGCAGCATCGGCACTCCCGACGCCGGCGCCACCTCACTGGCGATGTGCGCGAGCACCGTCGCCGACAGCCTCATCGCGAAAGGGAAGTGACCGAGATGGCCTCAGGTTCTGGTCAAGGACTGCGCATCGTCGTCGGCTCCGACGACGCCGGATACGAGTACAAGGAAGCCCTCAAAGGTGATCTGCAGGCCGACGACCGGGTCGCCGACGTGATAGACGTCGGCGTCGGCACGGACGAGAACACCGCGTATCCCCATGTCGCGGTCGCGGCGGCGCGCGTGGTGGCCGAGGGCAAGGCCGATCGTGCGCTGCTGGTGTGTGGCACCGGACTGGGCGTGGCGATCAGTGCCAACAAGGTGCCGGGCATCCGGGCGGTCACCGCGCACGACGGCTTCTCCGTCGAGCGTTCGGTACTGTCCAACAATGCGCAGGTGCTCTGCTTCGGCCAGCGCGTGATCGGACTGGAGCTGGCCCGCCGGCTCGCCCGGGAGTGGCTCGGCTACGAGTTCGATCCGCAGAGTGCGTCGGCAAGCAAGGTTGAGGCCATCAACACCTACGACTCGGCGCCGGACGCCTGCTGACGACTATGTGGACAGGTTCCGGCCTCCTGGCTTGACGGCCAGAGAGAAGCTGCGCTACGTCGCCGGGGTGAGCCGGATGGCGGCGATGCCGAGACGCGTTGCTGCCGACTGGAACTCCTCTCTCGTGGGGACGGTGTCGCCGCCGAACTTCAGGCCCATGCTCTGTTGGGCCTTCTTGACGCCGTAGGACGCTGCGATGCGGTGCACGATGTCTGCGACGGCCGCGGGGTCGGTGATGAGCTGACCGTGCATCCGTGTCGTCTTGCCGTTGTGGGTGACCTCGGCGGTGGCTCCGTCGCGGAAGTTGTGCTTCCAGCCCGCCTCGAGAATGACGTAGAGGTCACCGTCGAGATGGTGGGCACTGACGGGCACGGTGAAGCGGCGGCCAGTCTTGCGTCCGGTGAAGCTGACGAGCATGAACTGTTTGAGCGCGCCACCCAGGGGTGTACGCAGCGCGAACCGCAGCGTGGGGTTGACGACCTTGAGCAGCGCTTCCGGTGGATGGGCGACATCGATGGTTTCGGGCATGGGTTTCACGGTAGGACGGTCAGCCCGCCAGGGAAACTAGATCAGCCCGAGCAACTCCAGATCGGTCAGGTATTGACGATCACCGATCGGGTGTTCCGGCCGCTGGTAGTTGTGGATCAGCGGCAGCAGCGAGGCCGTTGCCGCCCCGGCAGGGCTCATGACGTAATAGGTCTCGAAACCGTCGAGCACCTCCGCACCGATGGTGGAGATGGCGTCGGCGATGAATTCGACTGGCAGGACGTCGAAGTCGGCACGCTGTCGGCTGCCGCCCTCGTCGAGCTCGTAGAACGAGTTGCCGGTCAGCGCCAGGCTCAGCATCGGGCGGGTGAACATGTCGACGATGGCGCAGTCGACGCTGGTGAAACCCAGCGTCGCGACCCAGTCCGCGGGGCGGAAAGGATCGTCGATCAGCGCCTGCGCCGGCGCCCGGACCCGCGCCCAGGTCTCGCCGTAGGTGAGGGTCTCGAAGCGGGGCTGTAGGTCGGACGGCCGGATCCGGCTGGGCGGCAACCAGTTGCGCATCACCGGAGCTCGGCGGTCCCCACAAGTACCGACCGCAGGCGATCAGAGATGACACGGTCGCCGCTGATGCGGCCTAGCCTGGGATCAGGTGCGGAAGGAGGCGCACATGAACCGCGCAGATCTGGTGTGTGAAGGCGGGGGTGTCCGCGGCATCGGCCTGGTCGGAGCCGTGCATGTACTCGCCGCCGCAGAATACGAGTTCCCCAGGGTCGCCGGTTCGAGCGCGGGTTCGGTAGTGGCCTCGTTGATCGCGGGACTTCAAGCCGCAGGGGAGCCGTTGTCGCGTCTCGACGCGCTCGCGCAGGAGATCGACTACTCCAAGTTCGCCGACCCGACTCTGCTCACGCGGATACCGGTGGTGGGCCCGGCGTTGTCGCTGGCCGCCAACAACGGGCTGTACCGGGGCGACTATCTGGAGAACCTGCTGACCGAGCTACTCGGAGGGTTGGGCGTTCGCACGTTCGGTGATCTGCGTACCGGCGAAGAGTCGGAGCGCAATGCGTGGTCGTTGGTGGTCACGGCCAGCGATCTGTCACGACGTCGGTTGGTCCGCATTCCCTGGGATCTGCCCAACCACGGCCTGGATCCTGACGACTTCCCAGTCGCGCGGGCGGTGCGTGCGTCCTCGGCGGTGCCGTTCGCGTTTCAGCCGGTCGAGGTCGGCGGGGCCACGTGGGTCGACGGTGGTCTGTTGTCGAACTTCCCGGTCCAATTGTTCGACAGCTCCGACGACCAGCCGCGCTGGCCGACGTTCGGGATCCGACTCTCGGCGCCGGCCGGGCGCGCGCCGACCCACGAGATCTACGGTCCGCTGTCGTTGGCGTTCGCGGCCTTGGAGACGTTGATCAGCGATCAGGACGCCGCCTACATCGACGACAGGTGCACGGTCCAGCGGACGATCTTCGTACCCACCGAGAACGTCGGCCCCCTCGATTTCGGCATCAGCGCCGAGGAACGCGACGCGCTCATTCAACGCGGAGTGCGCGCTGCCGAGGAGTTCCTGCGGACCTGGGACTACCCGGCGTATCTGCATGCGTGTCGTGGTGGGCCTGCACCGCCGGAGGCGCCACCGTCTACCGCCGACGCAGGAGCGTGACGCCGGCGAGCACTTCCCAGGCGATGATCGGATACACCGATCCCCGCTCCACGAGGCCGGCCGGTAACACGCGAGAACCGGTGGCGCCGTCGATGATCAGGGTGGTCAGGCACACCAGGCCGAAGGTTCCGAGCGCGAAGCTCGTCCGGATCGCCCAGGAAGGCGCCCGCAGCGCGCGGCCGGCGAACCCCGCCGCGATTACCGCGACGTTGCCGCCCACGATGGCCAACCCCGCTCCCACGACGTGCCAGCGCGCGTCGGGCGCCCCGCTGTGAAACGTGCCCACCAGGACGTTGCCCACCGTATTCGCCACGGCGGCAACCACGAACACCCTCGCCGCCATCGCCGCGCAACCGCGGGCCGACACCACCGCTGCGAGCCCGAACAGGATTCCGTGCACCACGAACGCGCCGACGTTCATCACGTCGCTGACACCCAGATCGCTGATGTAGTCGGCGAGGTAGCTGTAGCCGGGAAAGCCCGCCGCCGCGACGGCCTCGCACACCAGATAGACGGTCGCGCCGAGCACCCAGATCACCGCGGCGGTGCGGGCGGAACCCACTACCAGTTGCCCGGCGAATAGTCCTTCAGGAAACAGCCGTAGAGGTCCTCGCCGGCCTCCCCGCGCACGATCGGGTCATACACACGCGCGGCTCCGTCGACCAGATCCAGTGGGGCGTGAAAGCCTTCGTCGGCCAGGCGCAGCTTTGTCGGATGCGGGCGCTCGTCGGTGATCCAACCGGTGTCCACCGCGGTCATCAAAATGCCGTCCTGCTCCAGCATTTCGCCGGCGCTGGTCCGCGTGAGCATGTTCAGCGCGGCCTTGGCCATGTTCGTGTGCGGGTGTCCGGGCCCCTTGTAGGCCCGGCTGAACTGACCTTCCATCGCCGAGACGTTGACGACGTACTTGCGGCGCGCCGACGAGGCGGCCATCGCCGGCCGCAGTCGGCTGACCAAGATGAACGGAGCCGTCTGGTTGCACAGCTGGACTTCGAGAAGTTCCATCGCATCGACCTCATGCACCCGTTGGGTCCAGCTGTTGACCGGCGCGGTGTCGGGCAGCAACCCGCCCGCGTCGATGGCCGTGCCCGCCGCGATCCGTTCCGGCGAGGCGCTGCGTGCCTTGAGCGCGAGCTCGGTGACCGCGTGCGGGGCGTCCTGCTCAGCCAGGCTCCCGGCGAGAGCCGCGGGGTGGGCGTCGCTGACTCGGTCGAACGAGATGACGTCGACGAGTTCGAGTTCGGTCGGCGCGGTGCGCTCGGCCTCGACGAGGGCTGCGTACGAACCCGGAGACCGGCGCACGGTCTGGGCGGCGTTGTTGATCAGGATGTCCAGCGGACCCTCCGCGGCGACGGTGTCGGCCAGCGCCACCACCTGCGCGGGATCGCGCAGGTCGATGCCCACGATGCGCAGCCGGTGCAGCCAGTCGGCGCTGTCGGGCATCGCGGCGAAGCGCCGCACGGCGTCGTGCGGAAAGCGCGTCGTGATGGTCGTGTGCGCGCCGTCGCGCAGCAGCCGCAACGCGATGTACATACCGATCTTGGCTCGGCCGCCGGTGAGCAGGGCTCGCCGGCCGGTCAGGTCGGTGCGGGCGTCGCGCTTGGCCCTGTTGAGTGCCGCGCAGGTCGGGCAGAGCTGGTGGTAGAACGCGTCGACCACGGTGTGGTGGGTCTTGCAGACGTAGCAGGCCCGGGACCGCTGCAGGGTGCCGGCGGTGGCTCCATCGGCAGTGGACACCAAGGGCAGCCCGGCCGTCTCGTCGTCGATGCGGCCCGGTGCGCCGGTGGCGGTGGCGGCGATGACGGCGCGGTCGGCCGCAGTGATGGCGTCGCGTTTGGCGTGCCGGCGGGCCTTACGGACCGACTTGAAGATGCTCGCCGTTGCCCTGCGCACGGCGACGGCGTCGGGGTGTTCGGGCGGCAACGCCTCAATGTCGGAGAGCACCTGCAGGCAGGTTCTCAGCTTGTCGGGGTCGATGGCGCTCACGGGGGAAGGGTACGGACTTCACCGCTGATCGGCGAATTTCACACGCTACACGCCGCCGCGCCGCAGCATCCGGCCCTGCGGGGTCTTCAAGTCGATTCGCTTGCCGCGCAACCACGTTCCCGTCACGACGCCGGCGAGTGCACGCCCGTCATACGGGCTGATCGGGTTCTTGTGATGCAGTTTGTGTACGTCGACCACGTGCGCAGACTCGGGCTCGAAAATCGCGAAATCGGCGTCGTAACCCAGCGCGATCTTGCCCTTGTTGTTCAACCCGGCGAGCTCGGCGGGCTTGGCCGCCATCCAGTCGATCACCCGGGTAAGTGCCACGCCACGGCGCTTGGCCTCGGTCCAGATCAACGACAGCCCCAGCTGCAGCGAGGCGACACCACCCCACGCAACGCCGAAGTCGCCGTTCTCGACGTCCTTCAGATCGATCGTCGACGGTGAATGGTCGGAGACGATGCAGTCGATTGTGCCGTCGAGCAGGCCCTGCCACAGCAGTTCCCGATTCGACGCCTCACGGATCGGTGGGCAGCACTTGAACGCGGTCGCGCCGTTGGGGATCTCCTCGGCGAGCAGCGTCAAATAGTGCGGGCACGTCTCGACCGTGATCCTGACGCCGTCGCGCTTGGCGGTTGCGAGCATCGGCAGAGCGTCCGACGACGACAGATGCAGGATGTGCGCGCGGGCACCGGTCCACCGCGCGCGCTCGATCACCTCGGCGATCGCCACGTTCTCGGCGCCGCGCGGCCGGGACGCCAGGAAGCGGCTGTATCGGTCACCCTCGGCAGTGGGGGCATGATCGATGGCGCGGGAGTCCTCGGCGTGCACGATCATCATGGAGTCGAACTCGGCCAGCACCCGCATGTCCTTCTCCATCTCGTCGGCGTCGAGATGCGGGAATTCGTCGACCCCGGAGTGCAGCAGGAAGCACTTGAAGCCGAAGACGCCGTCGTCGTGCAGGCCGCGCAAATCCCCGGTGTTGCCGGGGATCGCGCCGCCCCAGAAACCGACGTCGATGTGTAGCTTGCCCGAGGCCGCCGCGCGCTTGGCATTGAGCGCTTCGACGTTCACCGTCGGGGGAATCGAGTTGAGCGGCATGTCGATCAACGTGGTCACGCCGCCCGCCGCCGCGGCGCGGGTGGCGGAGTCGAACCCCTCCCATTCGGTGCGGCCCGGCTCATTGACGTGCACGTGCGTATCGACCAGGCCGGGGATCATGACCTGCTCGTCGGTGAGTTCGACGATCTTCGTGGCGGCGAGGCCGCTGCCCAAGGGCTCAATCGCGACGATGCGACCTTCGCGAATACCGATCTCGCGGGCGACGATTCCCGCCGTCGTCAGCGTGCGTTTGCCGCGGACCACCAGGTCGAGATCGGAGTGGTTCGACTGCTCGCGGGTGTCGGCGGTCATGGATGGTCTCCGTTGCTGCGAGAATTCCTCATCGTGGAACTGGAGCTCCACTTTTTGGTGACTCTAGAGGTGGTGCTGAACGCAGTCAATCGCGCCGAGGGTTGACAGCCGGTGTTCGGATGCGCGTTACTAAGCAAACTTGTGGAATATTATTTCCGCAAGGTGGAATTCTAGCGGCGACGCGGAGCGTCGGCGCTCCGACCGTGACAGGCGTGTCCATGAGCACAGAGTCCACCGGACTGATCGGCGACTCCAGCCGTAACGATCCGACCGCGTTCGCCGGCGTGAGTCCGGATCTGTACAACCCGGATCTCGCACCCACCCAGCGCGAAGGCCGACGGTGGGGCGCCTACAACATCTTCACGCTGTGGGCCAACGACGTTCACAGCCTCGGCAACTATTCGTTCGCGATCGGCCTGTTCGCCCTTGGCCTCGGCGGCTGGCAGATCCTGCTCGCCCTGGGACTCGGCGGAGTCTTCCTCTTCCTGTTGCTCAACCTGTCCGGGTTCATGGGGGAGAAGACCGGTGTCCCGTTCCCCGTGATGAGCCGCATCGCGTTCGGCGTCCGCGGCGCGCAGATCCCGGCGCTCATTCGCGGAGCGGTCGCGATCGCCTGGTTCGGCATCCAGACCTACCTCGCGTCGGTGGTCCTGCGGATCATGATCATCGCGCTCGCACCGTCGGCCGAGACCCTGGACGCGAACAGCTTCCTGGGATTGTCGACACTCGGATGGATCTCGTTCGTCGTGCTGTGGGTGATCCAGGTGATTATCGTCAGCTACGGCATGGAGATGATCCGCAGGTACGAGGCGTTCGCGGGCCCGGTCATCCTCGTCACGATGATCGCGCTCGCGATCTGGATGCTCAACAACGCCGACTGGAGCATCGCGTGGAGCACGCCCGACTCGTTGACCGGCCTCGACATGTGGCTCAAGATCATCGGCGGCGCCAGCCTGTGGGTCGCGATCTACGGCACGTTCGTCCTGAACTTTTGCGACTTCACGCGTAATGCGACATCGAAGCGGGCCATCGTGACGGGGAACTTCTGGGGCATTCCGCTCAACATGCTGGTGTTCGGCGGCATCGTGATCACCATGGCCGGTGCGCAGTTCCGTATCGACGGACGCATCATCGAGGCGCCCGCCGACATCGTGCAGGAGGTGCCGAACACCCTGCTGCTGGTACTCGCGGCGCTGGCGTTGCTGATCCTGACCATCGCCGTGAACCTGATGGCGAACTTCGTCGCGCCGATCTACGCGCTGAACAACCTGTTCCCGAAACACCTCAATTTCCGTCGCGCAGCGTTCATCTCGGCCGTCATCGGTCTGGTGATCCTGCCGTGGAACCTCTACAACACCCCCGCGGTGATCAACTACTTCCTCGGCGGTCTCGGTGCGATTCTCGGTCCGCTCTTCGGCATCATCATGGCCGACTACTGGCTGGTGCGTCGCTCCAAGATCAATGTTCTGGCCTTGTTCACGACCGATGCCGACGGCGAGTACCACTACACGAAGGGAGTCAGCGTGCGTGCCGTCATCGCCCTCGTCATCACCGCTGTGGTGGCGTTGCTGCTGGCGTTCGTCCCGGCGTTCGCGATCGTCTCCGAGTTCTCCTGGTTCATCGGTGCCGGACTCGGTGCGATCGTGTACCTGGCGGTCGCCGACCGTCGTGGACCGTTCACCGATGTCTCCGGTGAGCCCATCGCCGTACCCAGCACGCACTAGGGGAGCGCCATGAGAGTCCTCGTCGCCAATGTCAACACCACGGCCTCGATGACCCGGGCGATCGCCGAGTCGGCGCGCGGCGTCGCGTCACCGGGTACCGAGATCGTCGGGATCACACCGCGATTCGGCGCGGACTCGTGTGAGGGGAACTTCGAGAGCTACCTCGCGGCCATCGCCGTGATGGACGCCGTCACCTCGTACGCCGAACCGTTCGACGCCGTGATCCAGGCCGGCTACGGCGAACACGGGCGCGAAGGTCTGCAGGAACTGCTCGACGTGCCGGTGGTCGACATCACCGAAGCGGCTGCGTCCACGGCGATGTACCTGGGGCACAAGTACTCGGTGGTCACCACGCTCGACCGCACGGTCCCGCTGATCGAAGACCGCCTCAAGCTCGCAGGACTCGACGTGCGGTGCGCGTCGGTACGGGCGTCCGGACTCGGTGTGCTCGAACTCGAATCAGATCCCGATCGGGCGGTCGAGGCGATCGTGGGCCAGGCGCGAGAGGCGGTCGAGTACGATCGCGCCGAGGTGATCTGTCTCGGCTGCGGCGGCATGGCCGAACTTGAGGCGAAGGTGAAGGCCGCGACCGGCGTCCCGATCGTCGACGGAGTCCGCTCGGCCGTCACCATCGCCGAAGGTCTGGTTCGGATGGGTCTGACCACATCGAAGGTGCGCACCTATGCGGCGCCCCGGGTAAAGAAGGTCACCGGCTGGCCATTCCGCGTGTAGGCCAACCGAATCGCCTCAGAGCATGATCTGGCGGTTGACGTCCTTGTAGAGCAGGTAGCGGAAGTTCGACGGTCCGCCCGCGTAGCACGCCTGCGGGCAGAACGCGCGCAGCGCCAGGAAGTCACCTTCCTGAACTTCGACCCAGTCGCCGTTGAGGTGATAGACGGCTTTGCCTTCGAGCATCAGCAGGCCGTGTTCCATCACGTGGGTTTCGGCGAACGGAATGGTGGCGCCGGGCTCGAACGTGACGATGTTGACGTGCATGTCGTACGCGAGGTCCTGGGGGTCGAGCATGCGCGTCGTGCGCCATTTGCCGTCGGTCCCCGGCATCGCTGACGGTGCAATGTCCTGCTCGTTGCCGAATTTCACCGATGCGGTGTGGCCCTCGATGGCCTCGTAGCGCTTGCGGATCCACACGAACGTCGCGTCGGCGTCGCCGTTGTTGTGGGCCGACCAGTCGGTACCCGCCGGAAGGTAGGCGAAGCCGCCCTCGGTGAGGGTCTGCGACTGGCCCGCTGCGTCCACGCTGAGTGCCCCGGAAGTGACGAACAGGAAACTCTGCACCTCGGGTTGCGGCTCGGGCCGCTGCGCTCCGCCGCCCGGCTTGACCTCGACGATCGCCTGGAAGTACGTCGTCGCACCCCCGGCGACCGGTCGGTTGAGGATCCATGCGCGCGTATCGCTCCACTCGGGGAACACCGAGGTGACGATGTCGGAGAGGACGCCGCGCGGGATCACCGTGTAGGCCTCGGTAACGATGGCGCGGTCGGTGAGTAGGTCGGTCTGCGGAGGCAGGCCGCCGCGGGGCGTGTAGTACGGGGCTTTCGTCACTGGTTGCTCCTGGTTGGGCGGCCGAGCGCGATGTCGCGCACGGTGGTCAGGGGAAGATCGGTGGCCGTCTCGATCTCGTCGACGGTCAGGGCGCCGCACACGCCGCCACGATGGATCACGTTGGCGAGCGCGCGCGCGGTGGCCGGCTCGTCCATCACGGTGGAGTCGAGCTGGTGGACGTAGTTGCGCAGGCGCGTGGCTGCGGGTGCGAAGGCGCCACGGTAGAAGGCGTAGGTCGCCAGGTACCGGGTGACGAGCTGGGCGGGGTGCATGTCCCAGCCCTGGTAGATGCCGCGCTCCAGGTGGCGGCGGACCAGTCGGGCGTGCAATTTCCACGCCGTGGCGACGTTGTCGGGGTCACCGACCGGCAGGATGTTGGTCGAGCCGTCGGACATGTGCACACCGGTGCCCGCGACGGCGAGTTGCATGACGTTCTTGGCGTGATCGGCCGCCGGATGCTCCATCGACTGGTAGGCGGCCGCGATACCGAGGGACGCCGAGTAGTCGTAGGTCCCGTAGTGCAGCGAGCTGACGCGGCCCTGGCCGGCATGGATGAACTGGGCAACCGGTGCGCGGCCGTCGGCGCTCAGGATCGCCTGCGGTGTCTCGACCTGCACCTCGAAGCGGATCCGGCCTTGTGGTATCCGGTTGGCGGCTTCGAGGGCTTCGGCGACCGCGACCATGGCCTCGACCTGGTCGACGGAGGTCACCTTGGGAAGGGTGAGGGTGAGACCGTCGGGGAGGCCACCGGAGTCGACGAGCCCGCTGACGAACATGTCGAGCGTGCGCAGTCCGCGTGCGCGGGTGCCTGCTTCCATGCACTTGAAGCGCGTACCGACGAACGGCGTCGAAGTGCCGGCGTCGAGCGCGCTGCGCAGTGCGGCGACCGCTCGCGCGACATCGGCATCCTCGGTCGCATCGTCGAAGGTGCCGTACCCGTCCTCGAAGTCGATGCGGAGGTCTTCGATCGGCTCGGTGCTCAGCTTGTTCTCGACCAGGGATGCGAGAGTCTCTGGCGCGCAGTCGCATCCGTCGCTCGCACCGACGAGCGCGGCCACGGCGTCGAGGCCGCCCGCGTCGCGTGCGGCGGCGAGAGCGGCGGATCCCCACTCCGCCGGCATCGTCGCCGAGTACCGGTTGCCCGGGATGTAGACGGTGTGCACCGGCTGCCGGCGGCCGTCATCGCCGGGGTATCGAGCCATCAGTTCGGCGTCGGTCGCCGCGAGGCGACGGTCGATATCGGTCAGCACCGCATCGTCGAGGCATCGCGTCACGTGTGGCCCCCTATCCGGGGGTGGAGATGAAATTCCACATTGTGGAGTTTAGTTCGCATGCTGCGATAAGTACACGCAGGGTTATCCAGCCCCATGAAAGTTCCATATTGTGGAATGAATTCTGGCCATGTTGAATGGAATGCACATTCGGCGGCCGGGAGTAAATGTATGGCGGAGAAATCAGGCGGTGTGCAGTCGGTCGGGCGCGCATTCGAACTGATGGAGTTGATCGGACGTGCGGGAGGGGAGTGCTCACTGACGGAGTTGTCCGCGGAATCCCCGTTGCCGCCGCCGACGATCCACCGTCTGCTGCGCACACTGGTCGGCCTTGGCTACGTGCGTCAACTGCCCAATCGTCGCTACGCGTTGGGCCCGCGGTTGATTCGGCTTGGCGAAGTCGCGAACCGCCAGTTGGGCGCCGTCGCCGGTCCGGTGTTGGAGTCGTTGGTCGACGAATTGTCGGAGACGGCGAGTCTCGCGGTGCTCGACGGTGACATGGTGATCTACACCGGGCAGGTCCGGTCTAGGCAGATGGCGCGGACGAACAATGAGGTCGGCAAGCGCGTCGGTCTGCACACATCCGGTGTGGGCAAGGCCGTGCTGGCCGAATTGGAGGACGCGCGCATTCTGAAACTGGTGACGCAGTCCGGACTTCCGGCACCTACGAAGAACAGTGCGTCGACCCTTTCTGCGGTGTTTGCGAACGTCGAGCGCGTGCGCGCCGACGGCTTTGCGATTGATGATGAGGAGTTCGAGATCGGTGTTCGTTCTGTCGCGATGGCAGTGCCGGGTGCTCCGACTCCGATGGCAATCGGCATCTCCGGTCCCTTGGGACGTATGGGCAAAGATCTGATCGCCCGCGCTGTTCCCGCCCTGAAGAAGGCGACCGGCGTGATCTCTGAAGCTCTGATCGGGGCGAAAGAGGCGTAGGCGAACAGCCAATACAGCTCGTCGCGCGCGGCGAGGCGGCCGTATCCGAGCACGCGGCCGGGTGCGGCTGGCCATCTGGTGCTTGAAGGCCGTGCGCCGCCGCAGGAGACATGGGAATCTGCCGGCGAAGCGCTGTTTTACACAAGCTAACCGTGTGACTGGGAAGGGTGCTGGGCAAGCGTATTGCCAAGCCCGTCCTGGTCGCGCTTCTGTGTAATCGACTACTTGACCAGTGAGTTTCTTGATGCTTCTGCGCGTCTTCAAACGACGCCCCTCGGTCCCGACAACACCCCTTTCCGATAGCCCACCAGCAAGCCCGTGGCGCGCCTTGCGCAGTTCCAGCATGCGGCTGTGGGTGATCGCCAACACTGTCAGCAACGCCGGCGCCTGGATGCAGATGGTCGCGCAGAACCTCCTGATCCTGCAGCTCACAGGGTCCGTCGCGGTGACCGGCCTCTCCTTGTCGATTCAGGCCCTGCCGGGTCTGCTGCTCGGTGTTTCCGGCGGCGCGCTGGTTGATCGCTGGCCACGGCGCCTGACCGGCGGGTTGGGCCAGGTTGTGATGGCGGTGATCGCCTTCATCACCGCTGCGCTCGCCGCGACCGACATGTTGAATGTTCCGCTGTTGATGGCGCTCGGCCTGATGACCGGCCTCGGGGCGACCGTCGATGGTCCCGCCTGCACCCTGCTCGGCAACGACCTCGTGCCGCGACGCGACGTGCCGTCGGCGATCGCCATCGGATCGGTCGTCGGCAACGTCGGCCGACTGGCCGGCACGGCCGCGGGTGCGCTCGTCGCCTCGATGGGGGTGTCGGTCGCCTACGCGGCCAACGGGCTGTCGTTCCTCCTCGTCGCGCTCACCATTCCGTTCCTCAAACTGGTCCACGAGCCTGGTGGCGACGACGAGGAAGTTCCCGAGCATGGAGGTCGCCGAGATGGGTTGTCGTACCTCGCGAAGAACCGCGTGCTGCTCGCTCTCGCGGCAATCGGGGCGTTCACCAGCCTGTTGGGCCGCAACTACTCGTTGAGCATGGCTGACCTTGTGACGGGACCGCTCGGTGCCACCGGCACCATGTACGGCGTCGTGGCCTCCGCGCTGGCGATCGGGGGGATCGTGGGCTCGATCATGACTGGCCGGGCACAGGCGCCGCAGTTGCGGACGGTCGTATTGCTGTTCACTGCCGCGGCCCTTCTTCAGGTGCTCGGTGGGCTCTCGCCTCTGGTCCTGATCCTGATCGCCGTGGTGATCCCCATGGCGGCGGCTGAAGCCGCGGCGGCGACGATCGCAGCCACCATGCTTCAGACCGTCCCGCCGCGGCACCTTCGCGGTCGAGTGCTGGGGGCTTGGCGAACGGCCAGTACCGGCTGGGGGCTGGCCGGCCCGCCCGTACTTGGGCTGATCCTCGAAACACTAGGGACTCGCACCGGACTGGTTGTCACTGGTATCACCGTTGCGGCCGTGCTCACCCTCGGCGGTGCGGCATACCGGCGTCGCCACGGCGTACCGGACGACTCGATGCCCACGTCGGTCGAGCGGACCCTGGAACTCGTCAGCGCGGTTGGGGTCGAATCTGAACGCGATGCGCGCAAGCAGGGTTTGGCTGCTCGCGCTCCCGAGTTGAGCGCGGCCTGACGCCGAACATATCAATGGTGTCTCAGCTGGAGAAGTGACGCGCTGTGCTCTATGTGACGGTCTCTTCGATAATGCAGTGGGTCCGAGGTTGATTCGGCTTGGCGAGGTCGCGAACCGCCAGTTGGGCGCCGTCGCCGGTCCGGTGCTGGAGTCGTTGGTCGACGAATTGTCGGGCAAGCGCGTCGGTCTGCACACGTCCGGTGTGGCCAAGACCCCTTAACCCAAGCTGGCGATCTCCGACTCGCTGAACCCGAACTCGGACAACACCTCCCGGGTGTGTTCACCTAACATCGGCGGATGCCGGTCCGGTTCGGTCACCGCGGGGTCGAACTGCAATGGGGTGCGTACCAGGGTGGTGGAGCGGGACCGGTTCTTGGTCAGGGTGAGTAGTCGTCCCGTCGGGCCGGGCAGGACGTCGCCCAGTCCGGCGACGCGCACGGCGGCGACACCGCGGGCGGCGGCGACGGCCAGCACCGACTCGACGCCATCTGCAGGCAGGTATGGGCCGCTGTGCGCGCACGGCTCGTCCACCCACACCGCACCGTCCGGACACTGGAGTACCTGGCCGCCGGCGTGGTGATCCGCCCCGGCGATCAGGTCGGTCTGTGCATACAGTTGCGCATCGAGGAGATTGAGCGTGATCACGCTTCCGGATCCGGTAAGCCTGCGCCGCCGGACGGCGGCGAGCACCGCGATCCCGGCGAGTATGCCGCCGGCGAAGTCAGGCAGGCTGACTCCGAGCCTGACGGGGCGATCCGGATCGGTGGCCAGCATCGCCCCGCTGATGCCCTGGATCAGCGGATCGTTTCCCGGCGCAGTGGACAGCGGCCCCGACTCCCCGAATGCGCTTACCGCACAATGGATTAACGCTGGATTGTGCCGCGTCACGGTCTCGGCGTCGAGGCCGAGCCGCGTCGCAGCATCCGGCCGGAAGTTGTGTATCACGACATCGCAGTTCGTCACCAGCCGGGCGACGACCTCTCGGCCTCGCGGGGTTTTGAGATCGAGTTCGACGCTGCGCTTGCCCCGGTTGAACCCGAGAAAGATGGCACTGTCTTCCTCGGAATACACATTGCCCATGGAGCGGCTGATCTCGCCGCGTCCCGTCGGTTCCACCTTGATGACGTCGGCGCCCAGATCAGCCATCAGCATGGTGCACCACGGCCCGGCGACGAAGTGGGTGAAGTCCAGGATCCGCAGACCAGCCAGTGGCGCCGTCATGACGACAGTGGGGCCAGTGACAACGGGGTCCAATCGGGGTGGCACAGCCGCCACGCTGCTTCCACCGTCCAGTAGTTCCCGTAGGGCATGACGTCCTCCTGCGGGAAGCGGGAGAAGCCGGCGCCGGCCTTGTCCTCGGGCAGTCGGCCCCAGCTGCTGTGCAGCACCACCCCACCCGTGGTCATATGGCGAGTGAACAGCGCCTCGGCGATGTCTTGGCCGGCCTGCCGTGCCCACGTCGCAGACTCGGCATCCAGATCGGCCAGCCGCAACAAGGCGTTGGCTGCGATGGAGGCGCTGCAGGAGTCCTGTGGGATGTCCGGGGCGGCGGGGTCGCCGAAGTCATAGAACGGCACGTGTCCTGCGGGTAGGTGGTCGACGTACCACCGCGAAGCCGCCCTGGCGACGTCCAGGAACCGCTGATCGCCGGTGGCCTCGTAGGCATTGACATGACCGTGCATGGCCCAGGACTGACCGCGTGCCCAGGTTGTGGTGTCGTTGAGCGCCTGCATGTTGAACCGCTTGCGCACGGTCGCCGTCTCGAGATCGAATTCTATTGCCTGGTAGGTTGATCCGTCCTCGCGGATGATGCCGCAGTCGAGTAGTCGCCGGGTGTGTCGCAGCGCGTACTCGGTGACCTCAGGATCCTGCGGGTAGGCCCAGTAGAACGGCAACAGGTTCAGTCCGGTGTCGATGACCGCACGATTGACGCCGGCAACCTGCAGGAAAACCCCGAGATGCTCGTCGAAGTTGCGTGCGTACTGGCGCACCGCCCGCAGCCCCAGTTCGGCCAGCTGCGAGTCCCCGGTCAGGCGGGCGCCCAGACACACCGCGTAGAACAGGTCGCTGCCTGCTGCGGAGAAGCGCGGCGGCCGCTCCGACAGCGTCCGCCCCACGATGTTCGCGAGCGTCGAGGCCGCCGAACGTATCTCGTCATCGCCGAAATGGTCGGCGAGCAACCACAACCGGCCGGCCAGGAAACCGGTCCACTGGAACTCCCGCCAGGTGTCGGGCAGATACTCCGACTGGCGCAGATAGCCTCCGGTGTCGTAGGTGAACCGGGGGACCGCACCCGGCTCGCGCAACATGTCGAGCACCGGCTCGGCACCTCGGCGCGCGGCGGCCAGTGCGAGTTCGGCGGCGGTTTGCGGGGTTACCAGGGTGGTCATCTCTACGACTCCTCCAGCCAGGTCAGGATTTCTTCGTTGTGTTGACCGAGTGCGGGCGCGGTGCGTCGGACGTCCGGCCGTTCTCCGTCGAATCGCATCGGCAGACCCACGGTCGGCACCGCGGGCCCGTCGGGGCCGGCCGCAAGTGTGCTGATCAGTTGGTTGTGCACCACCTGGGGGTCGGTGAGTGCCTCGCCCAGTGAGTTCACCGGCCCCACAGGCACTCCGGCGCGCTGTAGCCGCTCGAGCCACAGGTCGCGGTCGGCGGCGGCGAACAGGGGATTGAGGACGGCGATCAACTCCGGGCGGTTGGCCACCCGGTCACGATTGGTGACGAACCGGCTGTCCTCGGCCAGATCGTCGCGCTCCAGTGCGGTGCACAGCAGGCGCCAGAACTTGTCGTTGATGACCGAGAGGTAGAACCACTTGCCGTCGGCGCACTCGAAGGCCTGGTACGGCGCGAACTGCGGGTGCGCGCTGCCCAGGCGGGGTTGTTCCTCGCCGTTGATCAGGTACTCCTGAGCGCGGGGCCCCAGCGCGAAGACCTCGACATCGAGCAGGTTCAGCGAGACCCGGCAGCCCCGGCCGGTGCGTTCCCGGCCGTGCAGGGCCGCCATGATGGCGTAACCGGCCATCATGCCGGCCCCGAAGTCCGGGACACTGACTCCCTGGCGTGCGGGCGGCCCGTTCTCGGCGCCCGTGATGGCCATGGCGCCCGACATCGCCTGGATGATCGGGTCGTTGCCGGGCAGCTCCAAGCCGGGACCGGACTCGCCGAACGCGGAGATGGAGGCGTACACCAGTCGCGGGTTGATCGCCGAGAGGGTGTCGTATCCGGCACCGAGTTCATCGGCCTTGCCCGGGCGCAGGTTCTCGACCACGACGTCGGCGCGGGCGGCCAGCCGGTGCAGTGCCGCCCGTCCCTCGTCGGATTTCAGGTCGAGCGCGATGCTGCGCTTGTTGCGGTTGAGCGCCAAGAACACCGCGCTGCGCTCACCGGCGTACACCGCCCCGGCATCGCGGGACATGTCGCCCTTCGGTGGTCGTTCCACCTTGATGACGTCGGCGCCCAGATCGGCGAGCACCATCGTGCACCACGGTCCCGCGGCCAGGTGGCTGAGATCCAGGACGACAAGCCCGGACAGGGGTTGCGTTGGTTCTGGGGACGTCATTGCCTCTTCCATCGAATATGTGCGGAGGCAGCGTCCCGTCGAACTAGCCGGTCGGATGGAGCGCTGCCGAAATTCCTTGTGCCGCAGTGCGAACCTGGGCGCCGAGTTCGGCCAGGTCGGCGTTGGGATCGAGATTGGTCAGACTCAGTGCAGCGACCGGTTCGCCCTTGGCGTTGAGGATCGGGGCCGCGACACCCCAGATCGCCGGATGGAACTCGTGGCGATCGGTGGCCCACCCGGTGCGGTTGGCCTCGTCCATGGCAGCTTCGAAAGCCGCAGCATCGGTGATGGTGTCGGTCGTGACGGCCACGAAATCGTGCTCGGCCAGCCACTGGCTGCGATACGCCGCCGGAAGCCCGGCCACCAGTGCCTTCCCCAGTGATGTCGCATGCGCGGGCAGCCTGGTTCCGACGTGCGTGATCACCCTCACCGGGCTGCTCGGGTCCTCGACCTTCTCGAGGTACATCACGTCGTGTCCGTCGAGCACCGCCAGGTTGCAGGTCGATTGCGTCTGTCGGGACAGCTCCTCCATGATGGGACGGGCCAGTTCGCGGAGTTCGCCCACCTCCAAAGCCGTTGCAGCCAGGGCAAACAGACGCATGCCCATCCGGTAGCGCTGAGTGGTCTCGTCTTTGACCACCAACCCTCTGGCCACCAGCGTCTGGAGCAGGCCGTGTGCGGTGCTCTTGGGGATGTCGAGGGCCTGTGCGATCTCCATCAGGCGCAGCGGGGTCTTGCGTTCGCCCAGGAGCTCGAACAACGAGATGACCCGATCCACCGAGCGGACTGTGCCGTCCTGACCGACCACCGATTCCGCCTCTCGTCAATACTGTGAGCTGGATCGAGACTAACGTCGCGCCGCGACCGACGCGATGGTCACCCGGCGCGCGGCTCATGTCGCCGTCACCTGGGTCAACGGCGCCTCACCGGCCAGCACGGCCAGCACGTTGTCCGCTGCCAGCAACGCCATGGCGTCGCGTGTCTGCACACCGGCACTGCCGAGGTGCGGCGTCAGCACCGTGTTGGGCAGTGCGGTCAGTCCGTCGGTCACGGCCGGCTCGTACTCGTACACGTCCAGCCCAGCGCCGGCGATGCGCCCCTCCGACAGCGCTGTGACCAGCGCGGCCTCGTCGACCAACGGACCCCGAGAGGTGTTGATCAGCACCGCACTCCGTTTCATGGCGCGCAGTTCGCTGCTGCCGATCAGGTGATGCGTCTGGGGCGTCAGCGGGCAGTGCAGACTGACCACATCCGATGTAGCCAGCAGCTGATCCAGTTCCATCGTCGCGACACCCGCGGCAGCCGCTGACTTGCCCTCCAGGGCAACGACGTTCATACCGAACGCCGTTGCCCTGCGGGCGACCGCCTGCCCGATGCGGCCGTAACCCACGACGCCGAGTTGCAGGCCAGCGAGATCACGGCCCAGCATCCACCGCGGTTCCCAGCGCCACGGCTGTCCGCTACGCAGAAACGCATCTGCTTCGACGATCCTGCGTTCGACGGCCAGCAGCAGTCCCATCGTCAGGTCCGCGGTGGACTCGGTGAGCACGTCGGGGGTGTTGGTCACGATCACCGAGCGCGCGGCCGCCTCGGCCAGATCCACGTTGTCAAAACCGACGGCCAGGTTGGCCACCACTTGAAGCTGCGGCCCGGCGGAGTCGAAGAACTCCGAATCCACCGAGTCGGTCAGCAGTGTCACCGCGGCTGCGGCGCCCGACACCGCGTCGAGTACCTGCGGCCGGGTGGCCTGGGGGCCTGGTCCGATCAGCACCGGCAACCGGCCTTCGGCCAGGCGGGCCATCGCGGGGTCCCCCAGATGGCGTGAGACGAAGACGTGCGGTGCCGTCACAGCAGATCGACCAGTCCGGCGATGCC
Organism: Mycobacterium sp. ZZG; assembly: GCF_054786995.1. NCBI lineage: Bacteria > Bacillati > Actinomycetota > Actinomycetes > Mycobacteriales > Mycobacteriaceae > Mycobacterium > Mycobacterium sp. ZZG. The sequence goes on along the minus strand of NZ_JBTBFV010000048.1, from coordinate 8,903 downwards.
CAGCAGGCCGGCGAAAATGACGGCGAAGACGGTGAAGTTGGCGAGCAGGTGTTTGATCATGTCGGTTCCTCCTAGAGTCCGAACAGTTGGCCGCCGTAGTACGTGACCAGGCGCAGGGAGAAATATCCGTAGAAACAAGCCGCGAAGATCATCACGCCGAGCCGGAATCCGCCGAGCCGAATGGGTACCGGCAGCGCGCGCCGGTTCAGCACCATGACCAGGATGGTGTAGACGAACATGACCACACCGCTCAGTGCGGCCGAGACCACCAACAGCACCAGCGGCTGGTTGAAGCCCGCCAGGATGATCGTGCATCCGCAGGTCACCAGGATCCACACCGACAGCGCGTAGATCTTGCTTTCTGACCAGCGCGGGTTGTCTTTCAGGTACACGGTTTTCAGCACGTCGGCGACGATGCGGCAGGGGTAGTCAACGTTGGCCAGGGCCGTCAGCAGCAGCCCGCCGCCCCCAACCACCCAGAACAGGGTGCCGAACCAGCCGCCGACGGTTTCCTTGAGCGCCTCACCCATGCCCTGGATGAAGACCAGATCGCCCGACCCGGGGACCTCGCGGTTGAACACCGTCTGGTAGGCGACCATCGACAGAACGAAGATGGACAGGATTGTCAACAGCCAGAACGAGATCAGCTGTTCGACGTTGGCTACTCGCCACCAGCTACGGAAGCGGCGCAGGTTTTCCTCGTCTTGGCGGACCATGCTGCCGGTGGCCGCCGCGGCCACGTCCTCACCGGTGACCGGCGAGACCACACGCGGGATGTGGGCTCCCATGCCGAAGCCCTTGTCTCGAATCCAGTTGCTCTGCGCCAGATTCGACAACGCACCCGCACCGGCGAAGGCGATGGCGCCGAGCACCACGGCCGGGCTGAGACCCTCCGGGATGGCGCCGAGGCCGGTGCCGATACCGCTGACCGCAGTGTGCAGGTCACCCCAGGCCTGCGGTCCGATGGCTGTGGTGAGTGCGACGATGAGAAAAGCGACAACCGCGACCACCTTGAAGGTCTCGATCTTTTCCACCGTGTTGTAGACGACAGGGGAGAGGGTCAACGTGATGGCCATGGCTATGAGCGCTATCACCGCCACCCAGGAGGCGGTCCGGCCTTCATAACCGAGGGCGAAACCCAGGGTGGCCGCACCACTGGTGGCCCAGCCCGGCCAGACGATACAGATGAACGCGCAGACCGCCATGATGGCGCCCCACGGTTTCCACAATCGGACGAATCCGGCGATTGCCGTCTCGCCGGTGGCCAGCGTCCACCGCTCGATTTCCATGTTGAGGAAGTACTGGACGGTGACACCCACGATGGCTGCCCACAGCATCACCAGACCGACCTTGGAGGTGATGTACGGCCACAGGATGTATTCGCCGGAACTGACGGCCAGCGCCGTCATGATGATCGACGGTCCGATGACCTTTTTCAGCTTGGGCGCCTCCGGGATGTCCTTGTAGGGCATCGGCGGCAGGAACTTCGACGGTGGTTCGGGCGCGTAGGTGGTGTCCGTGTGGGACATGGCTTGTCCTTTGTTGGGAGGACCGCCCGGTCGCGTCGTCACAGGCCCGGGGCGAGGTAGACGGTCTTGGTCTGGGTGAACGCGGCCGCACTGGTGTAGCCGATCGAGAATGCGCCCACCCCCGATTGTTTCACCCCTCCGAACGGCACGTGCGGTTGCGAGATCGTCCCGTGGTTTACGTGCACCATTCCGGCACGGGCCTCACGCGCGAAGCGCATCGCCACCGACATGTCGCGCGTGAAAACGACTGCGGCCAAACCGAAATCAGTGTCGTTGACCACGTGAATGGCCTCGTCGACGTCGCTGACTCTGGTCACGGTCAGCACAGGACCGAAGATCTCCTCGCGGGCCACCCGCATCTGCGGAGTCACCTGGTCCAGGACCGTCGGCGCATAGTAGAGGCCGTCGGGGACGGGGCGGACCGCCGAGGTGCGCACCGCACCGTCGGACAGTCCCAGATCGACGTAGCCGCTGACCCGCTCGTACTGGTTGCGGCTCACCAGCGGGCCCACCTGGGTGGCGGGGTCGGTGGGATCGCCGACCACCAGGCCGTCCCACACTGTGCTGACGGCCTCGACGAACCGGTCGGCGATGGCGTCGGCGACGATGACCCGGCTGATGGACGTGCACCGCTGACCGGCCGCCTGCACCGCGGCAGAGGTGATGTGGCCGATCACGGCGTCGAGGTCGTCGGCGGATTCGACGAATGCGGCGTTCTTGCCGCCGAGTTCGAGCTGCACCTGCCCGAGGCGGGCGGCCACGGCCAGGTTCACGGACCGGCCGACGGCGGTGGATCCGGTGAACGACACGGCGTCGACGCGGCGGTCGTTGACCAGCGCGTCGCCCACCGTGGCGCCGTTACCGCACACGACATTGAGCACGCCCGCGGGGATGCCGGCCTCACGCGCCAGATCGGCCAGGGCCAGTGCCGTCAGTGACGTCTCCAGAGCCGGCTTGAGTACCACGGTGTTACCGGTGACCAGGGCAGGGGCGAGTTTGCGCAACGGCGCCACGGCGGGGAAGTTCCACGGCGTGATCGCGGCCACCACACCCAGCGGTTCGAGCTCGGTGTAGATCAGCTGACCGGGGGTGCGACTGGGAATGGTGGCGCCGGACAGCCGGGTGCCTTCGGCGGCGGCGAACTCGGCCTCCATGCGGGCACGGCCCAGCTCGCCGCGCGACTCGGCCAGCGGCTTGCCCATCTCGCGGGTCATCAACGACGCCAACTCCTCGGCGTGCGAGGCGATGAGGGCCATCCACTCACGGATCAGGTCGCCCCGCACGGGCGCGGGCGTAGCCTGCCACTGCCCCGTGGCCGCCACAGCGGCGTTGAGGGCCGAATCAATCTCTGCGGCAGTGGCTTCCGGTACCAGGCCTACCAGGTCGTCAGGGTCGGCGGGATTGCGGCACTCGTGGGTGATGGTGGCCGGTGATGGTCGGTTGTCGATGAAGTTGGCCGGCGTCTTGATCCGCTCGGCGATGGATGTGGTCATGCGTCGATCCTTTCGGCGTCAGTGGCGGGAACGAGGTGAAGCTTGTCGGCCCAGGGGCGTACCCAGTGGCCGTTGTCGATGTCGCGGGTGAAGGACTCCTCGCGAGCGGCGATGGCGCGGGCCTCGGCCACAATGTGGTCGGCGTCGGCGACCGGCACCACCACCACGCCGTCGCGGTCGGCGACGATCAGATCGCCCTGATGAATCACACTGCCGCCCACCGTGATCCGGCCACGAATCTCACCCGAACCGTCCTTCCACGGGCCGTGCGGGCAAACCCCTCTGGCGTACACCGGCAAGTCGATGTCGCGCAGCTCGGGCAGATCGCGGATCACGCCGTCGATCACCACCGCCTTCGCGCCCTTGGTCGCGGCGTAACGCAGCAGCAGTCCGCCTGCGATGGCGCGGTCCAGCGCGCCGCCTGCGTCGACGACCAGAATGTCACCGGGGCGGACCAGATCGGTGGCCCGGTGCACCACGACGTTGTCGCCGGGCTCGGATCGCACGGTGTGGGCCGGACCCACGACATGAGTCGCGTCATCGACACCAGAGAGCGGCACCAATCCCACGGCGCACCCGCTGCGTCCGCGCGCGTCGGAGACGCAGCCGGTGGGCAGGCCGTCGAATAAGGCGAGCACCGCGGGGTCGGGCGGGTCCACCTCGGGATACAACAGGGCGCTGCTCATCGGTCCAGTCCCGGGTTGATGACGGCCTTCATGACGGAGCCGGCCCGGACATCGGCCATAGCCCGGTTGACGTCGGACAGGGCGTACTCCGTGGCGATGCTGCGGACGTCGAACCGTTCCTGGACCGCAGGCAGCAGCTGCACGTAACGGATGTAGTGCCGGGCCGAGAACCCCCAGGAACCATGTACCCGCAGCTGCTTTCGCGTGATGTAGTGCGGATTGATCGGCGTGGCGCCGTTGTCGGTGTACTGGCCGATCACGCTGTACTGGGCTCCCGGGCGGCACAGGTCGATGCCCTGGGCAACCGCCGCGGGCACACCCGCACACTCGAGCACCACGTCGGCACCGAGTCCGCCGGGGGTCAGCGCGCGGACGGCCTCGGCGCGTTCGGCGGCATCACTGCCGTCGGTGACATCGAAGTAGTCGTCGGCCAGTCCCAGCGCTTCGGCCTGTTCCAGCCGGGCGGCGGGCCCGCCGAGCATGATGATCCGCTTGGCGCCGACGAGGCGGGCATAGATCGCCGCGGCGACGCCGACCGGTCCGCTGCCCTGCACCACCACTGTGTCGCCGACCCCGATGGTGACCTCGTCCAGAACACCGTGCACCGCGGTCGGGCCCGCGCAGCCCAGCGGGATGACATCGCGCGGCTCCACCCCGGACGGCAGCTTCACCAGGACGGTGCCGGGCTGGAGATAGATCTGATCGGCCCAGCCGCCGGAAAGGTGGGGGAAAACATCTGCCGACTGGTTGATGCCGTAGATGCGGCGCGAACCCACGCACAGCGTGGGCTGCATCTCGACCAGGCAGTACTTGCAACGCCCGCAGGAGATGTTGTTCAGCCACGACACCGCGTCGCCCGGGGCCAGCGGTTGGCCGAGCACGTCATGGGTGAGTCCCTCGCCGAGGGTGTTGATATAGCCCGTGGCTTCGTGGCCGAGCACCACGGGAACCGGAATCGGCAGCTTTCCTCGCTGTAGATGGAGGTCGGTGCCGCAGATGCCCGCGTAGGCGATGTCGACGATCGCCGACATCGGTTGGGGCTCTGGGACATCGAACATGGCGACTTCGACGTCGGTCTCGAACTTCTGCAAAACCGCGGCACGGCTCTTGGTCATGTACGCCCCTCCAATTTGTTCCTATGTACGAACCCGGTTCGAAATAAGGTACCATCGCTGTGACGCGGGGCACAAGCCAGGAACGCCGGCATCAACCATCACAGGAGGAGGACAGACCTATGTCTCAGTGCATCGACTCAGCTCAGGTACTGCTGGAGGTCGCGAGGCGACATCTCGGCACCGCGGTCGACACGCTGGCGGACAGCACCCGGAACGCCGATGGCCGCGTCGATCAGCAGGCGCTCGACGCCCACCAGGTGGACCTGGCCGACGTGGCACTGGTGGCGTGCCTGCTGGGGGCCGGGGAATCGCTGGCCCGCCGTGCCGCCGCCGGCACCGCCGGGCCGAACGGTGACGCGTTGGCCCTGGGCTTCGCCGGATATGTTGCCGGCGAGGTGCTGTCGAAGTCTGCAGGGCGCCACACGTTGTGGGGTGGCGGGGTGGAGTTCCCGGCCCGCGCGCTGGCGGAGGCCCGCGACGTCGGGCTGCTGACCGCGATTGCCGCCGGGCTACCACCGCAGGGATATCGTGACCTGCCGATCGGGGAGGATCTGGACACCGCACGCGCGGTGTTCCGCGATTTCGCCCGGGATCGGATCGAACCCTTCGCGGAAGCGCTGCACCGACACGACCAGGACATCCCCGATGCGATCATCGGCGAGCTGGCTGCCATGGGGTTCTTCGGGATGGGCATCCCCGAGGAGTACGGCGGTTCGGCTACCGGGGGAGACTCGGCGCACAGCCACGACGACCTGCTGGCCATGCTGGTGGCCACCGAGGAGATCACCCGCGCCTCGATGGGACTGGCGGGCCCGTTTGTGACCCGCCCCGAGATTTTGGCCACCGCGTTGATGAAGGGTGGAGACCCCGCCCAGGCCAAACGGTGGCTGCCTGATGTGGCAGCCGGCGAGAAGATGGTTGCGGTGGCGGTCACCGAGCCCGGATACGGTTCTGACGCAGCAAATCTCACGGTGCGCGCCATCCGCGACGGTGACCACTACGTGATCAAGGGGGTCAAGACCTGGTCGACATTCAGCGGCCGCGCCGAACTGTTGCTCGTGATGGCTCGTACGGGGACTGCCGAACAGCGGCACAAAGGCTTGTCGCTGTTCGTGGTGGAGAAGCCCGCATTCACCGGTCACGCCTGGACCTGGGACAGCCCACACGGCGGACGTCTCGAGGCGCAGGCAATCCCCACCATCGGCTACCGGGGTATGCACAGTTTCGAGATCAGTTTCGATGACCTACGGGTGCCGGCGGACTGCCTGATCGGCGGCGACGACGGACTGGGGCGGGGCTTCTATCTGCAGATGAACGCCTTCGCCAACGGCCGGACCCAGACGGCGGCTCGTGGCGTCGGGCTGATGAAGGCAGCTCTGGGTGCGGCATTCCGCTACAGCCACGAGCGGGCGGTGTTCGGCCAGCTTCTCTTCGATTACCAACTGACGCAATGGAAGTTGGGCATGATGGCCTGCCACGCGGCGGCCTGCCAGGCCTACGCCTACGACGTAGCCGACTTGTTGGCGGCAGGCGGTGGCCAGCTCGAGGCCTCGATGGTCAAGTCGGTTGCCTGCCGCTCCGCCGAGTGGGTGACTCGGGAGGCGCAGCAACTGCACGGCGGCTACGGCTATGCCGAAGAGTACCCGGTGTCGCGATACTTCCTCGACGCGCGGGTGCTGGCGCTGTTCGAGGGGGCCGACGAGACGCTCGCGCTGCGGGTCATCGGCCGCGGGCTCGTCGAGCGTGTGCCGGCGCGGTGAACCCCGCTGCCATGAGGGTGTTGATCGCCCTTGACAGTTTCAAAGGAAGCATTGATTCGGTGGCGGCGGGGGTCGAGATAGCCAACGGCTGGTCGCGCCGCCGGCCACGCGACATCCTCGAGGTCCTCCCGACCGCTGACGGCGGGGAAGGTTCTGCCGCAGTGATCGAAACCGCGAACCCTGGCTCGCAGTGGTTTTCGACGCCGGTCGAAGGTCCGGACGGCACCATGGTCGAGGGCTCCTGGCTGCTCACACCGTCCGGGACAGCGGTGGTGGAGGTGGCCTCGGCGTGTGGCCTCCCGCAGCGAGGGTCGGCCTCCGCGCTGACGGCCTCGACGTACGGGGTGGGTGAATTGCTCCGGCACGCGCTGGATCACCCGAGTGTGCGGCGAATCCTTGTGCCACTGGGTGGATCAGCGGCCACGGACGGTGGAGCTGGGGCGCTGGAAGCCCTCGGTGCGCGTTTCCTGAATGCCCGCGGTGAGGCGGTGCCGAGAGGCGGAGCGGCCCTGACAGAGGTCTGCCAAGTGGCCGGCGGCATCGTCGCCCCGCCGCCGGCAGGTGTGACGTGCCTGTACGACGTGGCCTCACCGCTGCTGGGAAACAACGGAGCGGCGCGACAATTCGGTCCGCAAAAGGGAGCATCGCCGGACGAGGTGGTGCAACTGGAACGCGGACTGTCCCGATGGGTCCAACTGCTCGGCGGTGGAGCCGACAAGCCCGGAACGGGGGCAGCCGGTGGCACGGGCTACGGACTAGCGCAGCTCTGGGGGGCAGAGCTGCGAGCCGGTGCGCCGGCCCTCGGGGATATCGTGGGTCTTCCGGATGCCATCGACAGAGCCGACATCATTGTCTGTGGCGAAGGTCGATTCGATGATCAATCGTTCCAAGGCAAAGCAGTAGGCCACATCCTCGGCCTAGCGGCTCCCACCCGTCGCCGGGTCATGCTTGTTGCCGGCTCGGCTGACCAAACAGCCCTCGACCGGGTGCAGCAGCACAATCGGGGCGGGTTCAGTGACGCTGTATGTCTGGCGGATCTCGCCGGCGGCGTGCAGATGGCCATTGCCGACCCGGTTACGTGGCTCAATCGGGCCGGCGAAGCATTGGCCGTCGCCGTCGAGCAGGGTTGCGGGAATGGAGCATCGAGGTGAGTCGACGTAACCGATCGGACCAGGGGCATCTCGGATGGTTTCGACATGCTGTGGCCGAGTACCTGGCAGGCTGGAAATGCACGCCAAATGTGCTGCAGTCAGTGGCTGTCGGCGAGTTCGTCCCCGCCCGTGTAAGCGGATCCGCGACACCCGTTGGGCGAGTTGAATGTCGACCACGATGAGTCATTCACGAATGCCATTGGTCGGAACTGACGGTAACCTCGAAATCGGTTACGTCGCGCGCCATTACGGCGATACGTCACAGTGACGTAATCGTGCCCACGGATCCATGACAATAGTCGGGCTGGGAACCTCGGCGCGGTTCGAGCTGTGGCCTCAGAACTCTCAGTGCGTCTGCGCCGCATCGCCGAAGGGGCGTTAACGTCACAGTGACAAATTGATCGAGCGGCCCCAGGTTATCCCGGGGGCCGTGGTTGTCGGCCCGTGTAGGATTGTTCTCGACCCTCAGTCGTCCCGGTCCGGTGCTCTCAGTTACGCCGGCCGAATGAGCGCAGGCATCGGGCATTGAGCTAGGTGGGCGGCACTGTCGGAAGTTCTGGACCGCAGGCGAGAAGTCGGACAACCGGACTGTCAGTTTGCAGACGACCGATGCCGCTGACGGGGGTTGACCTGCATCGCAGCGATCAACTGAAAAGGTGCATCGCCACCAATTTCGGTTTACCTCCGTCGACGAGCTGTCCTGATCTCAGGAATATGTCTCGACAGTTACAGAATTGGATAGATCCTGCAGCACCCTACGAATCCCTCGCGGTGGGTTGCCACGACGGTAGAGTTGCCGACGAACTGGTCCGAAAAATGGTCGGGGAACGGGGTGAAGCGCCCCAGGTTTGATGCCGCATCTTTCTGAGTTGGAAGGATGCAAACCATGCCGAAGAAGATCGACCCGAACGTCAGGGAGCGCTGTGTGCGGCAGGTGCTGGATACCTTGCCGCTGTACCCGTCGGTGACTGCCGCGTGTGAGGCCGTCGCGCGGCGTGAGGGCGTTGGGAAGGAATCGGTGCGCCGCTGGGTCGTGCAGGCTCAGATCGACGGGGGTCAGCGTCAGGGCGCTACGAGCGAGGAGCTCGCTGAGATCAAGGAGCTCAAGGCCAAGGTGCGCCGGCTTGAGGAGGATAACGAGATTCTGCGGCGGGCCTCGATTTTCTTCG